>CALBVR010000337.1 GCA_937969565.1 uncultured Acidimicrobiales bacterium
GGAACCATCGACGCCCAAGTGGCGAGACCCACACCGATCGCGACGGCGGTCGCCCGGGTGTGTCGGGCGAGGAACAGCAGACCGATCATCGGGATCCCGTACTGCGGACGGAAGAGCAGTAGGCCGGCGGCCGCTCCTGCGAGGACGTCCGACTCGTCGTGCAACCCGCGCCACATGGCGGCGAGGAGCAGCACGGTGATCGCCGTGTTTTGACCCCCGCCGATGGCAGTGAAGAGGGGATGGAATGTGAACGCCGCTGCGGCGATCGGCCAGAAGTGGTCGGCCACGAACGGAACCGGGCGACGGAGCAACGCCAGGGCTCCGAGGAGGGCAGCGCTCATGAGCACCGTGTGGGCGAGGTACCCGAGTTGGAAGCCAAGAAGGGAGAGCGGCGCATACGCAACGGCGACATGGGGCGGGTACGCGAACGCCAGATAGCCGTCGAGGCCGAGCCCGGTCTGCGCCTCGGTCTGACGGGTCGGGTCGTACAGATCGGCGATGTCCCCGTCGGCGACGATGGACCCGGCGCCATGGAACGCTGGGTAGTCACCGCCGAGCCGAGCGCCCTCTGCCGCACCGGCGCCAAGACCAGCCCCCGACACCACCGCCAGCCCAACCGCGACCGCGAGGGCCAGGAGGACCGCCTTCGAGAGGCGAACGACCCGGGGGCGGGAAGCGAAGTGGACCTGTGCCATCACTGCTTCCATCGGAAAAATCAACGATTTTCCCAAAGGCCAGACGGCCCATTTGTGTTACGAATCTTCGTCCACCTGGGCGAGCACCGCACGGGCTCGGAGGATGATCGGAGCGTCGACCATCGTGCCCTCGTAGGAGACCACACCCCGGCCGTCGGCTTCGGCGGCGTCGGCCGCTGCCAGCAACCCGCGGGCCCAGTCGACCTCGGTGTCGGACGGGGTGAATGCTGCCGTCGCAAGCGCCACCTGGTTGGGATGGATGCAGAGCTTGCCGGAGTAGCCCAGATCCCGGGCTTCGGCGGCCTCCCGCTCGAACCGGGCGCTGTCGCCATAGTCGACAACGACCTGGTCGGTGGCGGGAATGCCGGCGAGCCGCGCGGCGATGACGACCTGCGAGCGGGCGTAGAGCACTTCGTTGTTCGATGCGGTCCGGCGTCCGCCGATGTCGGTGATGAAGTCCTCGGCGCCGAAGTAGACGAAGTCGACGCCGGCCCCGCACACCTCGATGGCGCGATGCACGCCCGCGACCGATTCGATGCCTCCGCAGAGGATGCCGGCGCCAAGTCCGGCGGCCGTCATGGCCTCCCGAACGTCCTGCACTTCGCGATCCGCTTCGAGCTTCGGCACGATGATCCCGTCGGCCTGGGCCGCGGCCGCTGCGGCGACGTCGTCGGCGAAGTGGGTCGTCCCGATCGAGTTGGTCCGCACCAGCAGCGTCATGGCGCCCCGCTCGACCGCGCCCGGTACGGCGGACGTGAGCGTGGCCCGGGCGTTCGCCTTGCTCGACTCTGGAGTCGCGTCCTCCAGGTCGAGCACGCCAACGTCGGCACCAGCGGCGGCGAACTTCTCCACGAAGTCGACGCGACTGGCCGGACCGAACAACACACTTCTCACTCGCATCACGTCAAACTACCCGTCTCTCCATGCTGCCTCTGCGCAGGTTGGAAGGATCGGCAGTTGGGGGGAGACTCCTGAGGTGCAGTTCGAACCAATGCCGAGACGCAAACCCGGTGTGCTCAGCCGGACGGCGTCCACCGTCTCCGAGTCCGTCCGACTGATCGAGGCGCAACGGGAGCCACACGCCCGGTTCTGGGATGCGTGGAATGCGGACGCGGCGGCGTCGGATGGCCCGCTCTGGGTCGCGTTTGGTGATTCGAGTTCGCAGGGCATCGGCAGCCCCGACCCGCTGGCTGGTTGGGTCCCGCGGATGACGGAGAAGCTGCGGGCGGAGACCGGCGATCCGTGGCGGTCGATCAACCTGAGCATCACCGGCGCCCAGTTGGCGGATGTCCGCACCCATCAGATTCCGCGACTGGAGCGGTTGCAGGCCGATGGCCAGTCCCCGGCCCTCGTGACGCATCTGGCTGGCGCCAACGATCTGATGGCTCCGTTTGGGTGGTTCTCGACGAAGTCGAACCTCGTCGATGTGCTGGGCGAGCTGCCCGATGGGGCCGTGGTCGCTCGAGTTGGGGCTTCCAACAAACTCAACGGGTTCATGGGTCGCATGATCAATCGGACGATCGAACGACACGCGCCCGATCGCAACTTTCATCTCTTCTGGCCGTGGAACTGGCCGGCCCGGGACGGCTTCGCCGAAGACCGTTGGCATCCGAGTCCCGTCGGCTACGGCTACATGGTCGATCTGATCTGGCCGCGGATCTGTGAGTCGATCGGGTTCAGCCAGCCGCAGTGACGAGGAGTTCTTCCAGCTGCCGCTGATTTGCGAGCGCAGCCTCGACCGGCTCGACCACACGGGCGTCGCCAACCGATTCGATTGCCTGCTCGATCGACTTCCGGGCCTCGCGGGCTCGCCGCTTCGCACCGAGGCCGAGCGGGAACTGGACCAGTACGCCGAGCACGAGGCCGAGCAGCACGCCGCCGATCAGCAGTGCGGAGGGCAGCGGCATCCACTCCGCTTCGGGTGTCGGCGGGAGCAGCGGCTCGGTGTCGAACTGGAAGAAGCCGCCCAGGACGGCCACGACCAGCAGCCAGACGAGACCGACGATTGCGGTGATGGCGAGCAGACGTTGCAGCCACGAGAAGATTGCCCACCAGCGCGGCGCCTGACCGGCGCGTATGGCCGCTGATCCCACCGAGGACCGGAGCTCGTCGAGCAGCGGTTCCCGTTGTGCCATGGCGGCGGTGCGCACGGTGGCCGGCCACGGCGCCTCGAGGTCAGCCGCCACCGATTCGGCGTAGTCACGCATCGCAAGATCTGCGCGCGGAGCGGACGCTGCCGATCGACCCGGGCCGGGCAGATCGGCAAGAGGGCGACGACCAAGGCGACGAAGGAAGCGGGTGAACGGCCAGCCCATTGCGAGGCTTCCTTGACGACGGTGATGGGCTGCTGCGATGTCGGCGGCCGGACCGCTTCCAGCAGCCTCACCAAGGCCTTCGATGAGTGTGCTTCTGACCTTCCCGCGGGTTTCGACAGCTCCGCTCGCCCGCCGCAGCGTCGCGGCCGTGCCGCTCACGTCGGCGCCGAGCCGATCCACCGAGGCACGTCGATCGGCGACCGCGTCGTGCAGCATGGCGACCAACTCTTCGAATCCCTCGCCGGTGGCCGCCGAGACTGGGAAGACCCGAGGAGCGTCGACGCCGTCTGCTTCGATGAGCCGGCGAAGATCTTCGGCCACCTCTGCTCCGCCATCCGGAAGCCGATCCACCTGGTTGAGGACGAAGCGGAGGATCGACGCATGACCGGCGAGCGGGGCGATGTAGCCGGCATGGAGTGCCTCGTCCGCGTACTTCTGCGGGTCGGTCACCCAGACGAGGACATCGACGAGCGCGACGAGCCGATCGACTTCGAGTCGGTGTTCCACCGCGGTCGAGTCGTGGTCGGGCAGGTCGAGCAGCACGAGGCCGTCCAGCGCGTCGTACGACGAATCGACCCGGTGCCGTCGTTGCACCTCGAGCCAGTCCAGCAGCGGGCCGGCGTCGGCGTCGCCCCATACGGCGGCGTGGGTCACGGAGGTTGTCGGCCGACGGACCCCGGAGTCGGACAGCTCTGTGCCCGCCAGCCGGTTGACGATGGAGGACTTGCCGGATCCGGTGGCGCCGGCGATCGCCACCACGGTGTGGTGGGTGCCATGACGAAGGCGGGAGGCCGACTTTTCGACGACGGCAGCGGCCGCATCGACGTCTTCGTCGGGGAAGGTTCCCCGCGCGAGCTCGACTGCAGCCTGCAGTGCGTTGACCCGGGATCGAAGCGACGAGTCGGGTCCTTCGTCCTTTCGACTTTCGGCGTCGAAGCTCATGCTCTGCTCGCCTGCACGTCGGCAAGTGAGTCGGTGAGCGCACCGGACGCATCATCGGCGTGGCCGAGCAGCTCGTCGAATCGGGTTCGATCGACTTCGAGCAGCCGTTCGAGACGGCCGATGAGGTCCTGCCGGGCGTCGCGCGCCAGATCGCGAACGGCCTGCTCGCCGAACACGGCGGTGAGCACGGCCTGCGAGACGGCGGCGGTGCCGCCCGCGACTGCGGCTTCACCTCCGGTGATTCCACCGGTCTGGGAGAAGACGGCAACCATGAGCGCGACGCCAACACCGTTGATGCCGGTGGAGAGCGTCCGGGCGATCGTGACGCGGTCGCCGGCCTGTTCCCGTACCAGGTCGAGCACGCCCTGCTCCCATGCCCGGAGCTCATGTTCGAGCGATGCGGTCAGCTTTGGGGCGGCTCGATCGATTCCGCGGGGCGCCCCATCAAGGACCTGACGCCCACCCGGTCGGCCCTCCCACTGTTCGACCACGTCGAGGGCGGCCCGATCGACCGCGTCACGGGTGACCACAAGCAGGTTGGACTCGAGTTGACCGGCGGCCTGTTCGTTCGGAGACTCGGCGCTGGTGAAGATCCGGCGGATCCCGTCGCGGACCCGGCTCACTCCCGCTTCCAGGCGGGACATGAAGGCCCCGGTACCGACGAATTCGCGCCATTGGTCCAGCACCTCACCTCGCAGCAACGTGCCGCGATCGAGTTCGACGTCGATGTCGATGAGCGCCTGGGCATATCGCCGCGTGGCGACGTCCTGGAGGCCCTCGATGCGTTGGGCCTGATCGTCGAGCGCGGCCACGATCCGGTCGGTTCGTTCCGGGATGGAATCGAGTGCGCCATCCAGCGTTGCCCGAACGAGCTCCTGACGATGCGTGCTGTCCGCAGCCAGGTCGTGGAGCCAGCTGCGTACGGGTTGCACCGCGTCGGTGAGTCGTCCGTCGACGAGCTCGCCTTCGACGATGCTGAAGACTTCTGCACCGCCGAGGCCACGGTCGTCCAGCATTTCGCGGAAGTGGGTGACGACCTCGCCTTCATGACCCTCGGGGATCCGATTGACGACGACGGCGAGCGCGGTGCTCCGTTCCTGCGCCATGCCCAGGTACTCCCACGGCACGGCATCCGCATAGCGGGCCGCCGTGGTCACGAAGATCCAGAGATCGGCCGCTCCCAACAGCTGTGCCGCGAGATCGTGGTTGGCGACTTCGATCGAGTCGATGTCGGGCGCGTCGAGAATTGCGAGGCCGGCGGGGATGGTCGGATCGGTGGTCAGCCGCAGCCCGATCGTGCCCACCTCGGCTGCGCTGGTGGACCGGGGCAGCCCGGGCAACACCCCTTCCGGATCGGAGAACCAGTCGAGATCGTCCGGGTTACATACGAGTACCGGAGCGCGGGTCGTCGGCCGAAGTACCCCTGCCTGGGAGACGTCCGAGCCGACGATGCTGTTCGTGATGGTCGACTTGCCCGCACCGGTGGATCCGCCGAGCACGGCGAGCAGCGGTGCGTCGACACGCCGGAGCCGGGGCAACAGGTAGTCGTCGATCTGGTCGAGCAGTTCTGCACGGTCGCGTCGCGCCGCCTCCACCCCCGGGAGGTCGAGTGGGAGTTCGGCCGCGTCGAGCGCGCCACGAAGTGCTTCGAGGGAAGAGAGCGTTGTCATGTCACCACCAAGGACGGTTGGCGGCGGTCAGCGGTCGCGAAGCTCCCGACGGAGAATCTTGCCGCTCGCCGACTTCGGGATCTCGTCGATGAACTCGATCAGGCGGATCTGCTTGTAGGTGGCGACCTCGCCGGCGACGAATTCCTGAATCTCGGTACCGGTCGCCGAGGCGCCGGGCTTGAGTGTGATGAACGCCTTCGGAATCTCGCCGGCCTCGTCGTCGGGAATGCCGATCACGGCGGCGTCAGCGACGGCCGGGTGGGTCAACAACAGGCCCTCGAGCTCTGCCGGCGGCACCTGGAAGCCCTTGTACTTGATGAGTTCCTTGATGCGATCGACGATGTAGATGTGGCCGTCGCTGTCGAAGTGGGCGACGTCGCCGGTGTGGAGCCAACCGTCGGTGTCGATGGTCTCGGCGGTCGCTTCGGGGTTGTTCAGGTAGCCCTTCATCACCTGCGGACCGCGAATCCAGAGCTCGCCGTCGGCGTCGACGTCGCAGTCGTTTCCTTCGAGGTCGACGATGCGGCATTCGGTGTTGGAGACGGTGATGCCGGACGAGCCGGAGCGGCCCTGGCCGGGGATCGTGGCGTGGGAGACCGGTGAGAGCTCGGTCATGCCGTAGCCCTGGATCACCGAGCATCCGAGGCGCGCCTCGGCTTCTTCGCCGAGCTCACCCGACAGCGGTGCTGCGCCGGAGAACACGACCTTGACGGACGACATGTCGTACTGGTCGACGAGGGGATGCTTGGCGAGGGCGAGGACGATCGGCGGAACGGCAAAGAACCAGGTGACTTTGTGTTCCTGAACGATGGTGAGCGCCTCTTCGAGATCGAAGCGGGGCATCGTGACGATCGTGACGCCGTTGGCGAGCAGGCCGTTCATGAGGACCTGCATGCCGTAGATGTGAAAGAACGGGAGG
>CALBVR010000338.1 GCA_937969565.1 uncultured Acidimicrobiales bacterium
ACGGACTCCTGCTATGGCGACAGTGGTGGCCCGCTCGTGATCACCGGACGGGACGGCTCGAAGAAGCTCGCCGGCGTCGTGAGCTGGGGCATCGAGTGCGGCGGCGCAACCCCGGGCGTGTACGCCGAGGTCCCGGTCTTCGCCCGCTGGATCGGACTCAACTCCTGACGAGCGTCTGGTCGGCGTTCGAGGTGGTGGAGTGGGTCCTGCGTGGCACCGCTCCGAGCGAACACGGTGGCGTTCGAGGTGGTGGAGTGGGTCCTGCGTGGCAACGCTCCGAGCGAAGCGAGGACATTCAAAGCAGCGCGGTTCTTGCTCCGGTGAGGTCCTCGAGGACGTGGCTCATCACCTGGTAGATCACCTGGGCAGCAGCGCGGGGGTCGTCCTCGTCGATGATCGGGTCGTCGTCTTCTCCAACATCGAGCCGGGTCCCGAGAACGAGCCGGATCTGATTGATGATGCTCAACCAGGCGTCGGCGTCGTCGATGCTGAGGCTGTCGTCATGGAGCGTGGCTTCGATCCGATCGATGGCGTCGAGACGAGCCATCAGCAGCTGATCGTGGACGATGCCGTGGAAGTCGGCCTGGCGTTCGGGGTCGTCGGGATAGGCGGTCGGGTAGAGGCGGCGGAGTTCGTCGGCGTCGTCGACGAGGAGCAGTTCCCGCAGCTGGTCGGACAGCGACCCGACGAGCCCCAGCACGCCTTCGTCGACATTCACCTTGATGCGACCGTCCTTCGTGGCCGAGAACATCTTGCGTCCGAACATCAGTCGTCCTTCTGCATGGTTGCCCACAGGCCGTGCTCGTGGAGGCGGGCGACGTCGGCCTCCGCCTTTTCCCGGGTGCCGGTCGAGACGACGGCCCGGCCTTTGTTGTGGACGTCGAGCATGAGCTCGGTGGCCTTCTCCAGCGAGTAGCCGAAGAGCTTTTGGAACACCATGGTCACGTAGGACATGAGGTTGATCGGATCGTTCCAGACGAGCACCACCCACGGCGTGTCGGGTTCGACGACGATGTCCTCGTCGATGTCCGGCTCGGCAACCTGTGGGCTCGTCATCGTGCAGGCTCCGGTACGGCGTCGTCCGGAATGGGCATGTGCACGGCGTGCAGCATCGACGCGTGAGCGGCGTACCAGACCATGCCGGTCCACAGCAGCACGGCGCCCGCGATGTGGACGCCGACGAGGAGGGCCGGCACGCCCGTGAAGTACTGGATGTAGCCGACGGCCCCCTGGGCGATGCCGAGGATGATGAGCCGGAGTAGCCACGTGAGGTGCGGGGCGTTCGCTCGACGGGCAACGATGATCGACCACAGCAGGGTCGCCCCGAGGATCCAGACGAGCGCACCGTGGGTTTGGGTGATCTCCCGGATGTCGAAGCCGAGCCGCGGAACGGGATGACCGCTTTCGTCGCTGCCCGTGTGCGGTCCCGACCCGGTGACGAGGGTGCCGACGACGATGACGGTGGCCGTGAGCGCCAGCGTGAGTTGGGAGAGTCGCCACAGGGTCCGAGCTGACTCGACGCTCAGGTTGGTGAATGCGGTGCGGCGGTCCGGGTCGGCGAAGTGGTCGCGCGCCCGATGATCGAGCATGGCGGACAGGTGGATCAGCACGATCGAAAGGAGAAAGTGCCCGAGGACCACCCGCGGGTCCAGCTCGGTCCGGGTGACGAGCATGCCGAGCAACACCTGACCGATGAATCCACCGATGATTGCGTAGAACCACGGCCGCAGCCCGGTGCGGCCACCGCGCCGCGCGGCGAGCCAGGCACCGATCACCGGGATGATCGCCAACCCGGAGATCACGCGGTTGCCGAACTCGATGGCCGAGTGGAACGCAGGCGCGTCGAGCTCGGTGTTCACGTTGCAGGTGGGCCAGTCGGTGCAACCCAGACCGGAGCCCGTGAGACGCACCGCAGCACCGGTCACGGTGATCACCATCATCCAGATGAGGGCGAACCTCGTCCAGAAGGTGAGCGACCGGCCCCATGCACGAGATTCGGGTCGCAACTCGGCCATGTGAACAACCTTACTTTTGAATCGTCCGTTCTCCTTGGCGGAATGGCCGAACGGTCCCTAGCCTGAGAAGCGTGACAACAACGGCGCCGGGGCCAGTTTCCACCCGATCGAAACTTGCGGCCTACGTCGCCCTCACGAAGCCTCGCATCATCGAGCTTCTCCTCATCACGACCGTTCCCACGATGATCGTGGCTGAACGGGGTCTGCCGAGCCTGTGGTTGATCGTGGCCACGGTCATCGGTGGCACGTTGGCGGCAGGTGGGGCGAACTCGGTCAACATGTATGTGGACCGCGACATCGACCGCATCATGAAGCGGACCGAGGGTCGTCCGCTCGTCACCGGCGAGATCGAACCACGCAACGCCCTCATCTTCTCGGTCGCACTGCTCGTGCTGGCCTTCGCCTGGCTGGCCGGCTTCGTCAACGTCCTGTCCGCGGTTCTGGCGCTGAGCGCCGCCGCGTTCTACATCTTCGTGTACACGCTCTGGCTGAAGCGCACGTCCCGGCAGAACATCGTCATTGGCGGCGCCGCCGGATGCATGCCTGTCCTCGTGGGCTGGGCCGCCGTCACGAACACCGTCGATTGGGAGCCGATCGTGCTGTTCGCGGTCATCTTCCTGTGGACGCCGCCGCACTTCTGGGCGCTTGCCGTCAAGTACCGGGACGACTACGCCGCCGCCGACGTGCCGATGATGCCGTCGGTCGTGAGCCTCGAGTCCACGAGCCGCCAGATTCTGATCTACACGGTCGCCGTCTGGGCGCTCGGTGTGGCCTTCACCCCGATCGCTTCGATGGGCACCATCTACCTCGTGGCCTCGATCGTGAGCGGCGGACTCTTCACCGCCTACGCGGTCGCCCTCCAGCGGGACCCCACACCGGCCCGGGCAATGAAGCTCTTCCACTTCTCCATCACGTATTTGACCGTGCTTTTTGTTGCAATGGCGGTCGATCAGCTCGTCTGATCGGCACTGCTGCCGATGATGGTTCCAGAAAGCTGCGGGTGTGACTCATTCCCGCACGTTCGTCTTGGGCGGGTTCGGCGGAAGCGGGTAGTGTCCAAAACTGCCGTAATGCGCCTCAAACCGACCGGTCCCGCCTACCATCGAGGGGTCCACTGTGTTGGCGCAACCGTCAAGAGTCCGAGGGTGATCACGAGCAGATGACTGCGACCGAAACGCATACGGATTCCCACGAGGAATCAACCGATCCGAGCTTCGACTCGGCCTTCACGGCCTTCACCTCGAATGACCACAAGGCCATCGGGCGCATGTGGGTCGGGGTCAGCCTGCTCTTCCTGGTGATCATCGCCACATTGGCTGTGGTCGCCGGCATCGAGCGCACCGATCCCGGTGGCATCGATGTCTTCGGGAACCTGGCCACGTACTTCCAGGCCTGGACCCTCGTCCGCACCGGCGGGCTCTTCATGGTGGCCATCCCGCTCATGCTCGGCATCGGTACGGCCATCGTCCCGCTGCAGGTCGGCGCTCGCTCGATCGCCTTCCCCCGCCTCGCCGCCGCCTCGTTCTGGACCTGGCTCATGGCCTCGGGCATCCACCTGGCCTCGTTCCTCGCCGACGGAGGCCTCGGCCCGGCCACCGGCACCGAGCGGGACGGCACGCTACTCACCCTCGTCTCACTCGCCGCGATGGTCATCGCGCTGCTCGGCGGCGCCCTCTGCATCGTCACGACCATCATTGCGCAGCGCCCTGAAGGCATGGGCCTGCGAGACGTTCCGATGCTCTCGTGGTCGATGCTCGTCGCCGGCTCCGTCTGGCTCTTCTCGCTGCCGATCCTGCTCGCCAACCTGCTCTTCGCCTTCGTCGATCTGCAGGGCCGTGAACCCATCTTCTTCGGCGATGCGGACCGCATCTGGGCCAACCTCGAGTGGGCCTTCATGCAGCCGCAGCTGTTCGTCGTGGCCATTCCGGTCCTCGGCATCATCGGTGACGTCGTGCCGGTGGCCACCGGATCCCGCCTCGCCGGCCGCGGCATCATCCAGACCGGCATCGGCCTCTTCGGTGCCATGACGTTCGGCGCCTGGGCCCAGCACAGCTTCTCCCGCGGCGCCGACCCCGCCTTCCCCGAAGGTGCGCTGCTCTACGAAGAGTTCCTCTTCGGCCTCTTCAG
>CALBVR010000339.1 GCA_937969565.1 uncultured Acidimicrobiales bacterium
GAAGGCCTCGACGTCGTCATCATCGGTGGCGGCGACACCGGCGCCGACTGCCTGGGAACCGTGCTGCGTCATGGCGCGCGGTCCGTGCACCAGTTCGAGATCATGCCGGAACCGCCGGAAGAACGAGCGGCCGGAAACCCGTGGCCGACGTGGCCGATGATCCTGCGCACCCCATCGGCCCACGAGGAAGCGATCGAGATCGCCGACGGCGACGTTCGCGAATACGGGATCAACACTGTGGAGTTCGAGATGGACGACGACGGCAACGTCGCGGCGCTCCAGACCGTTCGTGTCCAGCAGGAAGTGGTGGACGGCCGGATGTCGTTCGTCCCGGTCGAAGGAAGCGAAGAGCGCTTCCCAGCCCAGATGGTGCTGCTCGCGATGGGCTTCACCGGTCCCGAGCGTTCGCCGCTCCTGACCGGCCTCGGCGTGGACCTGTCGGACCGCGGAAATGTCGTCCGCGACGACGACTGGTCGACCAACGTGGACAATGTCTTCGTGTGCGGCGACATGGGACGCGGACAGTCGTTGATCGTGTGGGCCATCGCCGAAGGTCGCTCGTGTGCAGCAGCTGTGGACGCGGCGCTCATGGGCGACTCCAGCCTGCCGGCCCCGGTCCGACCCACGGATACGCCACAGCGGTGATCATTCCGCCCCCTCGGGGACGGGAAAACCACTCAATTTCACACTCGTGATTCCGATAGTGCGGAGACGGCTGCCGTCACTGCCGAGGGAATCATGTTCAACAATCTGACAATCAGAAAGAAGCTGGCGCTGCTCCTGGTGGGCCCACTTCTTGCGCTCCTGGCCATTGCTGGCCTCGGAATTCGGGGCGGTCTGACCGACCTGTCGAGCGCCACCGATGCCGATCGTCGCGTCGACATGGCGCTGCTGAATGGGCGCCTGTTCGATGCACTTCGCGACGAGGCTGTGCAGAATCAGAACTCGGTCGTGGCCCAACAGAACCTCGATGAGGTGCGTGCGGCCACCGATGCCGCCAGCGCAGCATGGCTCGCGAAGGCGCCGCTGTTCGAATCCCTCGATGTCGGAGACCTCATCGACGACATCCGCGACATCGGCACCCATCGCGACCTCGTCACTGCTGAATTCGCGACCAACGGTGCAGGCGCCGAAATCGTGTACGACGCCGACATGGAGCTCCTCACCGAGCTCGTGGCGTTCGACGCTCGCGTTTCCGGCCGTTCCGAAGCTGCGGTTGCTGCCGAGCTGCTCAAGGCCAGCGATTTGAACGACGCTGCGCTCGCTGCCGCTGACGCCCAGCTCCTCGGCATGTGGGCCGCGCACAGCGGAGCGGTTCCCCCGGCGCTGTCCGATCGCCTGACCGAGACCTCCAGCCTTCTGGACGCCTACTTCTTCCGAGCACTGCCGGCCGAGCAGGTGCGTGACGTCGAAGGTGCGTACGTGTCGCTGAGCGGTGAATTCGTCGCCGCAACCGCCGGTGACTCGACGACCGTCGACGCTGCGGCCTGGGAAGCCGCAAGCAACGACCAGGCCACGGCAATCGCTGAAGCCCGGCGCACACTCATCAACCGTGCCGGCGCCGCTGCAGCGTCGTCCTCGAGCGACGCACAGGGCACCACCCGGAACCTGGGTGCACTTGCACTCATCGGGCTCCTCCTCGGCCTGGGCGCGCTGCTGCTCGTTGGCAACGGCCTTCGCAAGCGTTTGACGACGATCAGTTCTGAAGCTGCTGCCCTCGCCAAGCACGACCTCCCGGATCTCGCGGTCAGCGTGAGCGGCGGAGAACCAACCGCCCGGGAATCGCGACCCGTCCTCGAGATGGAAGGGAACGACGAGATCGCAGAGGTCTCCGAGAGCCTGAACGACATTCGACGGGCCACCGAGTCTGTCGCCCTCCAGCAGGACGATCTGCTCCAGAGCGGCATTTCGGACATGTTCGTCAACCTCGCTCGACGCAACCAGACCCTGGTCGACCGTCAGCTCGAAGTCATCGACCAGCTCGAGTCCAACGAACGGGATTCGGATCGTCTCGCTCAGATGTATCGGGTCGATCACCTCGCTACCCGCATGCGCCGGAACGCAGAAAGCCTCCTCGTGCTGGCTGGACAGAGCAGCCCGCGTCGTCGCGGCCCGGCCGTCGAACTTCGTGAAGTCGTTCGCGTCGCCATCGGCGAGGTCGAGGACTATCGGCGCATCGTGCCGGTGGCGCTCGACGATCTTCTCGTCGCCGGTCATGTGGCTCAGGATCTCGCCCATCTGCTCTCCGAGCTGATGGAGAACGCCACGCAGAGTTCGTCCCCGGGCACGGTGGCCGATGTCATCGGCCTCGCCGATGCCAGCGGCGCGTACACCCTCCAGGTGGTCGATCGGGGCACCGGTCTGGCCGAGGACCGTCGAGCCGAACTGAACCATCTGCTGGCCAACCCGCCGAGCAACAGCCTCTCGATGTCGCGCAGCCTCGGACTCACCGTCGTTGGGCGCCTCGCCCAGCGCATGGCGCTCACCGTCGTGCTCTCACCGGGTCACGATGGCGGCACGGTCGCCGCCGTGACCATCCCGGCCGATGTCGTGGCCGAATGGCGTGCCGGAGAGCCGACCAACATGCTCTCCGCCCCGCTGCCGGAACCGGAAGTCGTTCCCGCCCCCGCATTGGAGACGGAGACTGCATCGTCGGGAATGTTCGAACTCGGCAACTTCGGCATGGACGAGAGCCCCGAGCCGGCTTCCATCCCCTTGGTCGAGCCCACGATCGAGCAGCCAGCGCCCGTGTTCCAAGAACCCGTGATCGAGACGCCACCGGCAACGCCTGCGTTCCCGGCAGCTGCGCTTGACGCCGTGCCAACCACCCCCTCCGAGGTCTTCGGAGCGGTGGATGTGCCTCCGCTCGAGAGCGCCGCCCCTGCGGCGCCGACGTTCGACCCGATGGCGGCCGCTCCGGCCCCTCCGACGTTCGATCCTGCTCCGGCACCGCCGATGTTCGATCCAGTTGCGGAGGCTCCCGCGCCTCCCGCGTTCGATGCTCCGGCTCCGCCGGCCTTCGATCCGGTTGCTGAGGCTCCTGCGCCTCCCGCGTTCGATGCTCTGGCTCCGCCGGCCTTCGATCCGGTTGCTGAGGCTCCTTCGCCTCCAGCGTTCGATCCCGCTCCGGCTCCGCCCGTGTTCGATCCTGCTCCGGCTCCTCCAGCCTTCGATCCGGTTGCGGAGGCTCCTGCGCCTCCCGCGTTCGATGCTTCGGCTCCGCCAGCCTTCGATGCGGCGCCGGTCTTCGAAGATCTCCCTGCTCCGCCGGCATTCGATGCACCACCGACGCCTCCCGTGCCCGAACCGCAGTTCGCGGCACCCCAGCCGGCCGCACCGCAGATGGAGATGCCGCCGGCACCGCCCGTCGCTTCCAGTCGCCCGGGCTTTCTCGATTCGACTGCGGCAAATGAGCCCGGTGCCGTCTTCGATCTCATGGACGAGCCCGCCGCTCCGGCGCCGACACCCGAGCCGCCGGCAGCCCCACCGACCCCGGAATCGGCCACGACGCCGACCGGACTCGTTCGGCGCCGTCGCTCCAATTCCGGTGGCGAAGCCCCACGAATCGATGACACCCGAACCGCGCCATCAAAGCGGTCGCCGGATCAGGTGAAAAGCATGCTCTCTCGGTACAAGACCGGTCTCGAGCGTGGCCGAAGCGGCGGACAGGAGCCAGGACAATGAGCACGAACGAAGACGTCAACTGGTTGATCACGAACTTTGTCGACAACACCCCCGGCGTGGTCGAAGCGATCGTCGTGTCCAGCGACGGTCTGCTGATGTCGATGTCCAACGGGCTCGACCGGGCAGGCGGCGACCGATTCGCTGCCGTCGCCTCCGGACTGATTGGGCTCGCCTACGGGGCGGCCGGTCGCTTCGGAGGAGGCCGGGTGAATGAGGTCATCGTCGAGATGGACAACGCGTTCCTCCTCGTCACCGGTATCAGCGATGGCTCGGCCCTCGGCGTCGTCGCCGACGCCGGCTGCGACATCGGACTGGTCGGCTACGAAATGGCCGTACTGGTCGACAAGGCCGGCCGAGTACTGACACCCGAACTCCGAGCCCAACTCGTGAACTCGCTGCCGCAATGATCGACGCAAACAAGAGTCCGCAACCGAACGGCGCCCGTCGCAGCCGTCTCCGGATCCCGCCGTACGCGGTGACCGGTGGACGAACGCGTGTCGACGTGGACATCCCGTTCGAAGCGTTGGTGCGAACCACGGCTCGCGGCCGAGACCACATGCAACTCGTCGCCTTCGAGCGACGAGACATCCTTCAGATGGCGGAAACCCCGATCGCCGTT
Source organism: uncultured Acidimicrobiales bacterium (assembly GCA_937969565.1). Taxonomy (GTDB): domain Bacteria; phylum Actinomycetota; class Acidimicrobiia; order Acidimicrobiales; family SHLQ01; genus SHLQ01. Next base: position 4,304 of record CALBVR010000339.1, read on the forward strand.
GCCGAACTCTCCGCCCGCCTCCGTCTTCCGGTTGGTGCGATCAGAGTTCTGGTCGGCGACCTGAGCGTGGAAGGACACGTGCAAACAAAGGCGATGACCAGCAACAAGGTCGACACAGCAATTCTCGAAAGGGTGCGTGATGGTCTCCGTCGACTCTGATTCCGTCACCGCCACCGCCAACGGGTCAGAGACCGCCTCGGTTCCGCTTCCCGTCAAGATCGTCGTCGCCGGTGGGTACGCCGTCGGCAAGACCACGTTCGTCGGCTCGATCTCCGATATCGATCCGTTGACCACGGAAGCTGCCCTCACCACGGTGAGCAGCGGTGTGGACAACGAGGGCGATGCGTCGGCCAAGACCTCCACCACCGTGGCGATGGACTTCGGTCGCGTCGGTCTCGGAGAAGACCTGGTGCTCTACCTGTTCGGTACCCCCGGCCAGGATCGATTCCGCTTCATGTGGGACGAGCTGACGCGAGGTGCGATCGGCGCTGTCGTTCTGCTCGACACCCGCCGCTTCGAAGACAGCTTTGGTGCCGTCGAATACTTCGAACAGGCCCAGGTGCCGTTCGTGGTCGCAGTCAACGCGTTCCACGGCGAACTCCATCACAGCCTCGAAGAGGTCCGGATGGGGCTCGATCTCGACCCGGACGTGCCGGTGGTGGCCACCGACGCTCGTAGCCGTGAGCGGACAAAGGCGACGCTGCTCGAATTGGTCGAGCACGCACTCGTGCGCGCCGCGCACTGACCCACTGCTCGTCCTCAGGGATCGAGGTCGGACCAGCCCATGTCGCCGCGCTCGATTGACGCGAGCTGCGGGCGCACCTTCCACCAGTACCAGACCGTTCCGCCGAGCCCGAGCGGAAGCAGGCCGATGCCGATGAGCAGCAGGGCCAGCCAGACCACCTGGGTCCGATCGGAAAACGCCCAGACCCACTGCGGCGTCTTTGCGGCGTGCAGGAACGTGAGCGCGACGACGACGAGGGGGAGCGCCGCGACACAGATCCAGAACGCCGTCGTGAGGATGAGCTGGAGGTCGTTCACAGGGATCGATTGCGCGCAGCCACGGTGGCGACTGTACCGGCCGCCGATCGATGCAGGCGGCGTCAGCGGCGGATAGGTTCGGTGCCATGAGCGAGGCGACCGACACGACCGACGTCGAAGCGGAAGGCGAGCGCGTCTACGAGACGCCGAACACGTGTCCACGGTGCGAGGGCGACCGCAGCGGCGACGTCTACTACGGCGTGTGTGAGTCGTGCCGCGTCGAGCTTCGTTCGACGTTCAGCGGCGAGGCCCGCGACGACGTCGAGACGGCCGAGTACGAGCCCAAGATGAACGTCACCCCCAACGCCGTCGCCCTCAAGGAATAAGGCCGGCCCGCACAGAGCGGCGAATGCGCCTGAAGGGGAGCGGAGCTCGCGGAGCGACCACGCGCGTGGCGTGGGGATCCGACCGGAAGTGTCGGCGAAGCAGGCGATCCGACCGGAAGTCTCGGCTTCAGCGAAGGATCGCGTCGGTGGGTAGTGCGACGATGCCGGTGGCACCCATGGCGCGGAGTTCGCCGAGCTTCGACCAGAGGTTGGCCCGCTGCACGACGATGTGGGCGGCGACGAGGTCGTCGCGTCCGGCCAGCGGCAGCACGGTGGGGGCGGCGAGGCCGGGGAACACCGATCCGAGCTCATCGACCTTGTCGCTTGGCAGGTGCAGCATCACGTACTGGGTGCTGCGTGCTTCGAGTGCAGCCTCCAGCCGGAGCAACAGGCCGTCGATCCGGTCGTTGGGCTGTTCCGGCCAGCTGAAGATCGCCTGGCAGGCCTGACCGTCTTCGAGCACGCGGAGGCGGTTGCGCTGGAGACTGCCGCCGGTTTCGCGCAGGTCCACGATCGCATCGGCCATGCCGACGGCGCACACGCCCTCGAGCGAGCCGCCCATGTGGACCACGTGGGCGTCGACGCCCTCGTTCGCCAGCCATCGGGCTGTCCAGTTGGGAAGGTGGGTGGCGACGGTGGCGCCGGCAAGGTCGGCGATCGACTGGTACGGGGCGTCGTCCTTGCAGGCGATGACCAGGTCGGACCGGGAGAAGCGAAGCCCGAGGCTGGGCCAGTCTTCGATTGCGTTTTCGAGGGCGGTGTCGGTCGAGATGAACGCCGCATCGAGGCGGCCTTCCGCGAGCCATGCGGCCGCGTCGCGTGGCCGCATTTCGATGAACTCGATGTCGTCGACGATCGCCGAGGCGTTCATGCGGTCGAAGCCTCGCCGGGAGTACCCGGCGTGGGACAACAGGTCGAGGACGGACTCGCGAAGGCGACCCTTGGACGGGATGGCGATGCGGGCACTGGCCATGATGGTCAGTCGTCCGCTTCCGGAGCGGACTTCATGCCCACGAACGCCTGCTGGAGCTGGCCGAGGGCCTGCACGAGCGTCGGCTCGTTTTCGCCAAGACGGCCCTGCAGGCCGTTGACGAGCGATGCGAGCGCGTCGATGGCGAGCGATGCCTCGTCGAAGTTCGGCGGGTTCTGACGCAGGTGAATGGCTGCCAGCTCGTACATGCCCATGGCGTGGTTGGCGACGACGACGTCGGCCGGGGTCGTGGCCAGTTGACGTTCGGTTTCGGCCATCTGCACGACGGCCTGTTCGAGTTGGGCACGTTCTTCGTCGCTCAGCTCGTCGAGCGAGGGGATGCCGAGGGCGGCGGCAAGCGCTTCGTCGTCCATCCCCGTCGGGCTCGGGCCGGGGCCGGGAGCGGGCTGCGGGGCTGGCTGGTCGCGGGGAACTTCGTGTTCTCCACCGGGTGTCCAGAGGCTCATGACGGGGTCCTTTCGGGCGCAAACTCGGCTTTTGCCCCTGTAGAGCCTATGCTTTGAACCAACAATTCAGTTCTGGAAAGCGGACCGATCACACCGCAGCGCCACGACACTTGTCACCGGCGAGGCAGATCGGCTCCCGCCCAGCCACTCGAGGGTGCGTCTGGGTCGATCACACGCACACCGGGCTTCGGCCGTTCAGGGGTGCCGATTCGACCTGCGCGTGGCCTCATGCGGCAAGGAACACGATGGAAAGGACTGCCAATTGCGCAGTGATCAGTCATAGCTGACAAGCCGGAAGCCCGGATCAACGACCGCATTCGCGCCCGCGAAGTGCTCCTCGTCGGTCCCGAAGGCGAGAAGATGGGTGTTCGCCCCACGCCTCAGGCGTTGGGGTTGGCCCGAGACCTCGGTCTCGACCTGGTCGAAGTGGCCAGCAAGGCCAATCCTCCCGTGTGTCGAATCATGGACTACGGGAAGTGGAAGTACGAACAGTCGCAGCGGGACAAAGAGTCTCGCAAGAAGAGCACCAACATCACGGTCAAGGAAATGAAGTACCGGCCCAAGATCGGGCAGGGCGACTTCGACACCAAGACCAAGAAGGTCGACAAGTTCCTCTCCGAGGGCTCGAAGGTGAAGGTCACGATCATGTTCCGTGGTCGCGAGATGCAGCATCCCGAACTGGGCCGCCGCATCCTCGACGACGTTGCTGACCGTGTCGATCACCTGGCGAACGTCGAGTTCGGTCCCAATCTTGAGGGTCGCAACATGGTGATGGTGCTCGGTCCGGACAAGAAGAAGCTTGCAGCGTTGAAGAAGAAGCAGGAAGAGGAAGCGGCAGCCGAGGCTGCGCTCGCCGAAACCGATGCTGACACCACCGATGCTCCGGAGGCATCCGAGGAGGAGTGATCCTCCCGGATGGCCTCCATCCAACCAATCGAATCCCCCAGTCGAACAATCGATGAGAGAGAGTTAGAGGTCTCCCATGCCGAAACAGAAGAGCCACAGCGGAGCCGCGAAGCGGTTCAAGAAGACCGGATCGGGCAAGCTCCGCCGCGGTCAGGCCAACAAGGCCCACATCCTCGAGAAGAAGAGCTCGAAGCGCAAGCGTCGCATCTCCGGTGACGAGGACGTCGCGAAGGCCGACGCCAAGAACATCGACAAGATGCTCAGCAACTGACCACCCCCTGAAGAACGAATTGAGAAAGGACCACTGACATGGCACGTGTGAAGCGTTCAGTCAACGGCCGCAAGAGTCGCAAGGCCACGCTGAAGAAGGCCAAGGGCTATTACGGAAACAAGAGCCGCTCGTTCCGGGCAGCGAACGAGCAGGTCATGCACTCGGGCAACTA
>CALBVR010000340.1 GCA_937969565.1 uncultured Acidimicrobiales bacterium
CCTGAACGAGGGACCCGCCCACCACGGAGCCCGCGCCCGGGCGCGGGCCGACCTACGATGCGGGTCATGGCTGATTCCCGCTACGAAAGGCTCATGGAGCGAGCGCGCGCTGGTGCTCCGGTCCTGATCGACGGTGCCACCGGCTCTGAGTGCATGCGGCGCGGTGTTCCCGAACGCACGAACGGTTGGAGCGGCGGCGCTGCGCTCAGCCACCCCGACATCGTCCGGGCGATCCACGACGACTACCTCGACCTCGGAGCGGACCTCATCGCTTCGAACACCTTTGCGGCGGGAGCGAACATCCTTCGTGATGTGGGCGCCGAGGACGACTTCGAGCGTCTCAATCGACGTGCCATCGAGCTTGCCGTGGGAGCTCGGGACAGCCGCAACGGAGCAGCCGACGACACCGTCGTGGCCGGGGGCATCAGCAACTGGAGCTTCTCGGGGAACCATCCGCCGCTCGACCAGCTCTCGGCCGACACCCGTGCACAAGCGTTGATCATGCGCGACGCCGGTGCCGACCTGATCAGCTTGGAGATGATGGTCGACCTCCCACGCTTCACCACCAGCCTCGATGCGGCGGCCGCAGCGGGGTTGCCCCTCTGGGTCGGCTTTTCAATCGGCGATGAGCTCGGGCACGATCCCGCTGAGCTGGGCGACGACATCCAGCTGCGCGACGGCGGCCGCCTCGCGGACGCGGTCGAGGTGGCCACGGGCCACGAGGCGGTGGACGCCATTTGCATCATGCACACCGATGTCCGGCTCGTGGAGCCCTGCGTGGCGGCGGTTCGGGCGCAATGGGACGGGCCGCTGGGTGCGTACGCACACGCAGGAGCCGTGGTCGACGGAGTGTTCACCCACGACGGCGTCCTGACACCGCACGAATATGCGGCCTACCTGCCGTCCTGGCAGGCGGCAGGCGCAACCATGCTCGGCGGATGCTGCGGCATCGGCCCGAACCACCTGCAACTGGTGGCCGAACATCTCGAGAGGGAGACGACATGATCAGGCACGTCGTTCTGTTCCAACGGAAGGAGGGCGTCTCGGACACCGAGATCGCCGGCGTCCTGGCCGGGATTGAAGCGCTGTCCGATGTCGTCCCCGGCATTCTCGCAACGTCATCCGGGTCGGACTGCAGCCCGGAGGGGATGCAACGAGGGATGACCCACGGGTTCACCGTCGACTTCATCGACGCAGAGGCGAGAGACGCCTACCTCGTCCACCCGGACCACCAGGCCGCCGGTGCTCGTCTCATCGCCGCCGCCGAGCGGGGCATCGACGGGCTGCTCGTCTTCGATTGGGAGATGTGACCGTCCAGACCTCCCGCGAAACCACCGCGCCAGTCGAGCATCTTCGGCAGCGGCGACCGGCCTAGGCTTCCTCGACGCTCAACGACGAGCGAGAGTGAGGAGTCGACGATGCCACAACTGGACGAACAGGATTTCACGGCGATGAGCTTCGGCACGCAGGTGCGAAAGTCGCCGTACAGCGACGCCGCGCTTCGCTGGGGTGCAACCGGCTTCTCCGTCTACAACCACATGTACATCCCCCGGGATTTCGGGGATCACGTCCAGAACTTCGGGAACCTCGTCAACGACGCGATCCTTTGCGACGTCGCCGTCGAACGTCAGGTTGAAATCACCGGCCCGGACGCCGCGGCCTTCACCCAACTGCTGTGCCCGCGGGACCTCAGCACGTGCGAGGTGGGGCAGTGCAAGTACGTCATCCTCGTCGATGACGATGGCGGGGTGATCAACGATCCGATCCTGCTCAAGCTGGCCGAAGACCACTTCTGGCTGTCGATCGCCGACAGCGACGTGATCCTCTGGGCCAAGGGAGTCGCCATCAACTCCGGGCTCGACGTGACGATTCACGAACCGGACGTGTCGCCGCTTCAGCTCCAGGGCCCAAAGTCCCGCGACATCCTCTGCGCCGCGTTCGGCGAGGACCTGCGCGACCTCCGCTACTACCGCTTCGTTGAACGCGATTGGGACGGTGTCCCGCTGATCATCTCGCGCACGGGCTGGTCGTCCGAGCTCGGCTACGAGATCTTCCTGCGCGATGGGACCGCCGGAGACCGACTCTGGGAACACCTGATGGCTGTCGGCGAGCCCATGGGCCTGCATCCGGGACACACGTCGAGCATCCGCCGAATCGAGGGCGCCATGCTCTCGTACCAGGCCGACATGGACCTGACCGTCAATCCGCTCGAACTGGGCATGGGACGCCTGCTCGACCTGGACATCGACGCGGACTTCATTGGCAAGGCGGCGTTGCGACGAATTCGCGACGAGGGTGTTCGTCGCCAGTTCGTCGGCCTCGTCATCGACGGGGACCCGATCCGCGGGTCGAACGACGAGAACTGGCCGGTCCGACATGCGGGGCGAGTCGGGGGGTACGTCACCTCCGCCGTCCACTCGCCCCGTCTCGGACAGAACATCGCCCTGTCGATCCTCGACAACGGGGCCGCTGCTGTCGGTACCGGCGTCGAGGTGGCCCTGGGGCCGGATGAGGTGCGGAGCGCGATCGTGGTGGAGAAGCCGTTCTTCGACCCGAAGAAGCGAATCGCCGCCGCCGGCTGATCCACCGGGTGGTGAGCGTGCGGGATGAGCATTGCCGCCGTGGCGCCGGCCAGAAGACGGACGAGTGGTCACGCTCCCGTCCGTCCTCTACGTTCGTTCTCATGAGCACCCACGTGCCCCTCTCGGGGCAACTCACACTCGCCGACGTCGATGTCGAGGAGCTGCGCCAGCTGATCCAGACCGTCACCGATCCCGCGGACTATCCGCACGCTGCAAGCGTTGACGGCGATGTGGTCCTGTACGACATGGCCAGCCTCGCTGATCGGCTCCAGGACCCGGCTGCTCGTTCTCTGGTCGCCGTGGAGATCGCTCATGCGCTCGAGGCGGGCCCCGGCATCATTGCGTTTCGTGGTGCTGTCGACCGAAGCATCGTCGACCGGGCCACCGCAGCGTTTGAGTCCATGATCGCGTCGGAGCTGGAGTCGGGCCAGGCAGCCGGCGATCACTTCGCCAAGGCTGGTGTGAACAATCGTGTGTGGAACGCGCTGGAGAAGCTGGCGCTGCTCGATCCGGCCACGTTCGTCGACTACTACGCCAGCGAGGCGATTTCGCTTGCGTCCGAGGCCTGGCTCGGGCCGGCCTATCAGATGACCTCACAAGTCAACGTGGTGAACCCTGGAGGCGTGGCACAGTCACCGCACCGCGACTACCACCTCGGTTTCATGACCAACGACGCCGCCGCCCGCTTCCCGGCCCACGTCCACCGGCTCTCGCCGGTGCTCACGCTCCAGGGAGCGGTGGCCCACGTGGACATGTCGATCGAGTCCGGGCCCACGAAGTACCTGCCACATTCGCAGAAGTACCTCCCCGGCTACCTCGCGTGGAGGGAGCCGGCGGTGATGGACCTGTTCGAGGCCCACCACCGTCAGTACGAGATGCGAGCCGGGGATGCGATGTTCTTCAACCCCGCGGTTCTGCACGCCGCCGGGTCCAACCACACAAGCGACGTTCGTCGGATGGCCAACCTGCTGCAGGTGTCCAGCGCCTTCGGTCGGGCCATGGAGACCGTCGACCGAAGCCGAATCGTTCGAGTCCTGTACCCCGAACTCCGGCAACGGATCGCGGAGGGTGCCTCCCGGACCGCCATCGCTGGCGCCGTCGCTGCTGCGGCCGAGGGCTACCCGTTCCCCACGAACCTCGACCGCGATCCGCCCATTGGGGGCCTGGCCCCTGCATCGCAAGCCGATCTCGTGTGGAGCGCGCTCGACGCTGGATGGACCGAACAGCAGCTCGACGAGTCGCTGTCGGCCCAGGAAACGAAGCGGCTGACCTCGGGGTGACCGCCCAGCCATCGGGTCTGCAGTCGGCCGTCGCAGATGCTCTGCGGGACTTTCGTTCGCTGGCGATCGCCCTCGATGGGCTCGACAGCCAGCTCCGCCCGGGATTTCGTTCGACGCTCGGCCGACAGATCGCGGGCTTGGAGGTACTCCACGACGAGTGTGTGGCGGGCGAACTGAGCCGCCGCACCTGGTCGATCGGCCAGGCGGCGATGCCGGTGCTCTCGTCGCTGCTCAACGCGGCGCGCAAGCCAAAGGTTGGGGTCGATCGCGACATCGCCCGTCGGTGTCGCACGAGCCTGAACACGCTCGGGGGCGCGCTCATGGACCACGCCGAAGGGCGATCCTGACGCGGGCGGTCCCGCCGTCGCCGCTCGGCTAACGTTTGGGCCGCCGACAACGAAGGGGAATCACATGAACGGTCCAGGGGATGTTTGGAACACGGTCGCTGCAAAGTGGACCGAGGTGTCCGGCCAGATCGACGACGCCGATTGGGAGAAGCCCACGACGTGCGACGGCTGGAACGTGAAGGACCTCGTCGACCACGCCATGCACTGGCAGGCCATGGGTGGCGGCGTTCTCGGTGCCGGTACCGAACCCGGTCAGGATTGGGCGGCCATTCAGCCGGCGCTCGCCGCGGCGTTCACCGACCCGACAAACCTCGAAGGCAACGCGGAAGCGTTCGGTGGCATGCCGAAGCAGGGCGTGGCCGGTCTCGTCATCGGCGATCTGCTCGTTCACACGTGGGACCTCGCTCGGTCGATCGGTGCTGACGACACGCTTCCCGAGGCGGCGGTGGAATCCACGCTGATGGGTCTCCAGCGGCTCCCTGACGAGATGCGCCGAGGCGAGAACATGTTCGGCCCGCCCGTCGACGTCGCCGACGACGCGAGCGCGCAGGACAAGTTCATCGCCTTCGTGGGACGTCAGCCCTGACGGAAATCCGTGCGGCCGTTCTTCGGTCGCTCAACACGGCACTATCCATAGAAACGCTCGAGCTCGCTCCGCCGGCTGCCGGTGAGGTGCTCGTGGAGATGCGCGCCTCGGGTGTGTGCCACAGCGACTGGCACTGCGTCACGGGCGACTCCGAGGTCGACCTCCCCGTCGTGCTCGGCCACGAGGGCTCAGGTGTCGTCACGGAACTCGGCCCAGGCGTGGATCACCTCCGCGTCGGCGACCACGTTGCCTTGAGTTGGATCCCGAATTGTGGGATGTGCCGGGAGTGCCGGCGCGGCCTGCGCCATCTGTGCGCGACCCATCTGGGCGCGTTGTGGGCGGGCACCATGCTCGACGGTTCCATCCGCCTCCGAGACGGTGACGGCCATGCCGTTCACCACCTGAGTGCGCTCTCGACCTGGGCCACGCACGCCGTCGTACCATCGATCAGCTGCGTGCCGATGCCGGACGTGCCGTACGAGGTCTCGGCGCTGATCGGCTGCGGGGTGACCACCGGTGTGGGTGCGGCCGTGAATCGGGCGGGCGTCGCAGCTGGCGACTCGGTCGTGGTGTTCGGCGCCGGGGGAGTGGGCCTCTCGATCATCATGGGCGCCGCCGCGGCCGGTGCGAAGACGATCATCGCCGTGGACCTGCAACCCGAGAAGGAAGCACTCGCCCGCCGACTTGGCGCAACGCACTTCATCGCGGCCGAGGACCCGGTCGCCAACGTGCTCCAAACCACTGGCGGCGTTGGTTGCGATCACGCCTTCGATGCGGTTGGGAATGCACGGATCGCGGAGTCGTTGAACGATTGCCTCGCCCGTCGTGGCACCGCCGTGCTCGTCGGGATGCCGCCGGGAGGCACGTCGATGTCTGTCGACCCAATGGCCTTCATCCGCCAGGAGAAGATGCTCACCGGGTCGATCTTCGGTAGCGCCGACACCCACCAGGACTTCGTTCGCTACGCCAACCTCTTTCGCGACGGCCGCCTGCCCATCGACGAACTGATCACCGCCCGTTACGCGCTCGACGACATCAACGAGGCCTGCGCCAACATGCTCACGGGCCAGAGCGGGCGTGGAGTCGTCGTCTTCTGAAGCAGGGTTCAGCGCCACCGGTTCGCGATACTTGGTCGAACCCCGCAAAGGAGCGTCTGCGTGAGCGACGATTCGTACACCAACGACATCGAAACACTTCGTAGGTGGATCGGCCGAACCGAAGCCCGGACAGAAGTGGTCTCCGTCGAGCGATGCAACGAGCTGCAGCAGACGCTCGATCGGCCCGGTGCGTTGGCGGCCGGGGACACACTCCCGCCCCTCTGGCACTTCATCTCTCACCACCCGGCCGCCAGGCTCTCCGAGCTCGACCGGGACGGGCATCCGAAGCGGGGCGGGTTTCTGCCGCCTGTTCTCCTCCCACGCCGCATGTGGGCCGGCGGGCGGATCACCTTTCACGAGGATGTGCGCATCGGGGAGCCGCTCACCAAACATTCGACCATCGAGAACATCGAACAGAAGGAGGGTCGGTCGGGCCTGCTCTTCTTCGTGACGGTCCGCCACGACCTGCTGGTTGATGGTGAGCTGCGAATCACCGAATCGCAGGACCTCGTGTACCGGGATGATCCGGCACCGGACGCACCGCGTCCGGAGCCGAAACCGGCTCCTGAGAATGCCGAGTTCGTCCACACGATCACCCCGTCGGCACCGCTGTTGTTCCGCTACTCGGCCCTCACCTTCAACAGCCACCGCATCCACTACGACCGCGAGTACGCCCGATCGGTGGAGGGCTATCCCAATCTCGTCGTTCACGGGCCGCTCACTGCGACGCTTCTCGCCGGGCTCGCCGAGGCGGAGTGCGGCCGACGTCTTGCGCGCTTCTCCTTCCGGGGTCTGGCCCCGCTGTTCGACAATGCGCCGTTCACCATCTCCGGCCGACGAGAGGCGGACCAGGTGGAACTCTGGGCGACGACGCCCGATGGCGGTCTGGCGATGCAGGCGTCAGCGACGCTCGCGCAATAGCCGGGCCCCAGCTGGGCTTCGCTTGCCGCTGGACGTTCGTTCAGCCAAGATGCGGCATGGGCGAAACCCGAACACGCATGGAACGGGCCCGCGGCTACGACCCCGATCCCATGGACGTTCCGCCACTGTTCCAGTCGCCGTCCCGACCCATCGCCATGCTTCGCTGGCTCGTCACCGCCTACATGTGGCCGCAGTCGCTGCTGTGGATCGGGATCTCCGTGCTGACCTACCAGCTGTTCACCCCCGGCCTCGATCGGTTCGGATCACTTTCGGTCGACGACGTCGCCGTGCTGTGGGGTCGGAACGTCCTGCTCATGCTCGTCGTCATCGGCGGACAGCATTGGTGGCTCCACATTCGCAAGGCCCAGGGGACCGAGTTCAAGTACGAATCGCGTTGGCTGGCCACGAATCGCTCGTCATTTCTCTTCAACAACCAGACACGGGACAACATGTTTTGGACACTCGTGAGCGGCGGCGCCATCGCCGCCCTCTACGAGGCAATCATGTTCCGCCTGTATGCGGGCGACGCCATCCCGCAACTGTCGTCGCTGTGGGCCATCGCAGCGATGACGTTCGCCGTGTTCTGGATCGAGAGCGTTCACTTCTACGTGAACCACCGGCTCCTTCACGTCGATCCGCTCTACAAGTGGGCGCACGCACTCCACCATCGCAACGTCAACACCGGGCCGTGGTCGGGCATCTCGATGCACCCGCTCGAACACCTGCTCTACTTCAGTCTCCCGTTCGTGTTCCTGTTGCTCCCCGGGTCACCCTTCCTGATCACGTTCTGCGGGGTCTACCTGATGCTGTCCCCGTCGCCCTCGCACTCCGGGTTCGATCGCTTCAAGATCGGTGAAGATCGGGACTTCCACGGCGGCGACTACTTCCACAACCTGCACCACCGCTACTTCGAGGTGAACTACGGGATGCTGCTCCTTCCGCTCGACAAGTGGTTCGGCACGTTCCACGACGGCAGCATGGAGGCACACGAAGCCATGAAGAGTCGGCGGCGATCAACGGCCGAGGCCGGCGACACTGCAGCAGTCATCGAGAGGAACAACTGATGCTCGAAGCAGGTGACCAGAAGGCGAGCCCAACCGGGGAACACGTCGCGGCATTTCGCCGCGACGGTGTGGTCTGCGTTCGATCCGCGTTCTCGGCGGAATGGATCGAGGTGCTTCGTGCCGGCCTCGATCGTCACCTGGACGCACCCACCGAACGGGCACGCATCTGGGACCGTGACGCCGAAGGGAGCACCATGTTCTGGGACAGCATGGCCTGGCATGACGTCCCCGAATATCAGCGAT
>CALBVR010000341.1 GCA_937969565.1 uncultured Acidimicrobiales bacterium
CGAATGTCGATGCCCATCTTGCCCATCTCTTCTTTGGCGATGCGCTTGGCCCTCGACTGGTCGATCCACTTGAACGGGCCGAGGCTTTTGGTCGGCTCGGAGCCGAGGAAGAAGTTCCGCCACACCGACATGAGCGGCACCATGGCGAGGTCCTGGTACACGGTTGCGATACCGGCGCCGAGTGCGTCACGCGGCGAGTTGAACATGACCTCCTCGCCGTTGAGCCGGATGGTCCCCTCCGACTGCTGGTGCACGCCCGCGAGGATCTTGATGAAGGTGGACTTGCCGGCGCCATTGTCGCCGAGCACGCATGTGACCTCGCCGGCGTTCACCGCCGTGCTGACGCCCTCGAGGGCGATGATGTTGCCGTAGAACTTCGAGATGTTGTCGAGTTCGAGCAGGTGTTGTTCTGACATTGTTGGTCTCCTCTGCTCAGCGGCGGGCCGCGTCGGCCTTGTCACGGATGAATCGGTTGGCGATCACCGCAAGCAGCAGGATCACGCCGAGGAACACGAAGCGCCAGTCGGTGTTCCAGCGGGCGGCCTGGATGCCCACGAGCGACATCGCCATGATCGCTGCGCCGAACGACGCACCGAGCGCAGTGCCGTAGCCGCCGGTCAGCATCGTGCCGCCGACCACCGCCGCGATGATGTACTCGAATTCCTCACCGTCGCCGGCGCCGGCCTGGAGGCTGTTGAGCCGGAAGGCGAGCAACATGCCGACGAGCCAGGCGGCACCCGAGACGATCATGAAGAGCTGCGTCTTCGTGCGGGCTGCGGGAACACCGATCTGACGGGACGCTTCCTTGTTGCCGCCGACGGCGAACGTCCACGAACCGAAGCGGGTCTTGGCGAGGATCCACGCCATCACTCCGGTGAAGGCGAAGAACCACAGCATGCGAACCGAGAACTTGGCCGGGTTCACGCCGGCGTCGAGTTCGTCCTGGGTGACGAACAGGTGCCGCAGGATGACCGCGAGGAGCATCAGGCCGACACCGATCATCAACCACTGCATACCGGTCTTGTCCGCGGCAGCGTCGACGCGACGCCGCTCGGCGAATCGAGTGCCGAGGATCGACCAGACGAAGAGTGCGAGTGCGGCGAGCAGCATCGCCGAGAACATCTCCGTACGGAACTTCGCCGCCTCGGCCGATGCCCGGACGACGAATGCGAATCCGACGATCGCCGCGGCGGTGATCGTGGACACGGCCAGCTTGGTCGACGGGTTGACCCGGAGCGCCCGGTTCGCGGCGATCATCAGGAAGGTCAGACCGGCGCCGGCGAAGACCATCATCAGCACGGCCCGCAGGCCCTGCACCGTGAACGGGAAGAAGAGCGTCTCGGCGTTGTCGGAATCGATGACGAACGAGAACACGCAGGCGGCGGCGACGCTGGCGATGCCGGCGGCGAGTGGCGTCGTGATGGTGCCGCTCAGCGACAGACCGCCATCGGAATCAACCGGGGCGTAGCGCCACATGCCAAAGCCGACGAGGCCGACCAGCGCTCCGGCTGCAAGGACGGCTGCAGCGATTGCGTTCGCACCGATGCCGTCGGTCGTGTGCATGAGCACGATTGCCGCAACCACGCCTGCAGCACCGGCGGCAAAGACCGGCAACCCGGCCGCGGACTTGGTCTCGCGGCGGACGAAGTGCATCTCGCAGACGGCGAGGGTGATGAGGGCGGCGCCGAAGAGCAGGCCGCCCAAATAGAAGACATCTCTGCCATTCCAGATGTGTTCGTTGCGCTGCCATTCGCCGGCGAAGATCGGGCGGAAGAAGTCGTAGCCGTGGGCGTCGTTGGTGAACGTCACCGAGATCTGGCCGGTGAGGAGCTTGGCGAGGCCGAGTTTGAGGCCTCGTAATATGAAGAAGGTCGCCAACGTGACGATGAAGCTCGGCAGCGCCGTTCGCTCGACCATCCATCCGTTGAAGTAGCCGATGCCCATGGCGGCGGCGAAGGAGAGCGGAACGGCGATCCAGATCGAGAGCCCGAGACCGCCGAGGTCGCCGGTCTCCTTGATGATCAGGATGAACAGGATGCCCATGGCGCCGGTGTTGGCGCCGGAGGAGAGGTCGAACTCTCCACCGATCATGAGCACCGAAACCGCAACGGCCATGATGCCGAGCGTGGAGGCGGTGTCGAGCCAGTTATGTGTCTGGCCGGCGGTGCCGAAGTTGAGCGACACGGCCCAGAAGAACGTCCAGACGCCAATCACCCCGATGATGGCGCCAATTTCCGGCTGGATGAACAGCCGTTGAAAGATGCTGCGGTAGGCGAGGCGTTCATCGTCGCCTCCGCCTTGTGGACTGGCGGCGTCCACAGTGGTCGTGTCGGTCATTCCCCCCCGTACTTTCTCTTTGATGTGCGACCGCACGATCGCGATTCGTGTGCGATGACCCCGTCGGGTCTTGTGTGGATTTTGAAACGGGTGGCCGCCCGGGAGACTGGCTCCCGGGCGACCATCCGACGTTTCAATCACGGATCCGTCAATGACGGATCAGTGGGATCAGCGGGTGCCGGCCTCAGAGAGGGCGAGCACGTCCGCTGCGTTGTCTGCCGTGACGAAGCCCGGTCCGGTGAGGATCGGGAGACCGCCACCAATGACGTTGGCGTTGGTCTGGTTGAGGTACATCGTCAGGATCGGCAGGTAGCCCTGCAGGTACTGCTGCTGGTCGACGGTGAAGAGCACGTCGCCGGCTTCGATGGCGCCGAGAAGCTCCGGCGTGAGGTCGAAGCCACCAACGGTGATGTCACGGCCGAGGTCGCCGGCAGCGCGGACGCCCGACATGGTGATGACCGGACCGACGCCGAGGAAGCCGTCGATCGAGTCGTCGGCAGCCATGGCGGCGTTGATCGCAGCCTGCTGGGCGGCGGTGTCAGCGTCGAGGTCCATGAAGTCGGTGGTCACGGTGCCGCCGAAGGTGTCTTCGAGACCAGCGCAACGCTCGGTCAGACCGATGTTGTTCTGCTCCTGCTGACCACACAGCACGTGGGTCGCACCGGCGTCGTTGAAGCGGTTGCCCGCAGCCTGACCAGCGATGAACTCGGTCTGGCCAACGTGGGTCAGTGCGCCGATGGACTCGTAGTCGTTCGCACCCGAGTTGAGGGTCACGACCGGGATGCCTTCAGCAACGGCAGCCTGGAGCGCGGGAACGAGAGCGGCCGGGTCGGGCAACGAGGCGGCAATGCCGTCCGTGCCTTCGCCGATGGCGCCTTCGATGCCCTGCACCATGACGTTGGCGTCGTTGTTGCCCGGCACCCAGACGCAGGTCACGCCGAGGTCGGAGCAAGCGGCATCCATGCCACGGTTCACGACGGACCAGAACGGACCATCGTCGGAGTGCGTGATCATGTGGAAGGTCAGGTCGCCGGACTGCGCGACATCGACTTCCTCGGTCTCACCGGAATCGGTGGTCTCTTCGGTGCCGGCGTCTCCGCCGTCAGCCTCTTCTGTGGTCGAGTCGCTGCCGCAAGCGGCCGCAACCATGACGAGAGCCAGCAGCATGGCCAGCCAACGCATCTTCTTCATGTGGTTTCCCCTCCTAATGGGTATTTCTGGTTTTTCTGGTGCGATGAACGCTCGCCGTGCCGCTAGGCGGCCAGACGACCCTCCAAGGCCTTCAGATAGTCGACGCTCTCGCGAACGCCTTCGATCGGACCGGATCCAGCGACTGGTTCGTCGCCGGTGATGGCAACGTCCTGTTCCAGGACGTACCAACCGCTGTACCCGCTCTTCTCGAGCGAGCCTATTACGGAATCGATGTCGAGGTCGCCGCGCCCGACGGACGGGAAGATCCCGGCCTGCACGGCTTCCATCAAGGTGAGTTCGCCGTCGTTCAGCTTTGCCGCAACGCCCAGGTCGCAGTCCTTGATGTGGACGAGGCCCACACGTTCCGGGTGGGCGGACGCGAAGTCGACCGGGTCGTAGCCGCCCACGGCGAAGTGGGCCGTGTCGAGGACGAAGCGAATGGCCGAGTTGTCGACCACGCGCTGGATCTCTTCCTTGGTCTCGACGATCGTGCCGTAGTGCTCGTGGAGCACCTGGATGAGGCCGTGGGCTTCGGTGATCTCCTCGATCCGGGCGAACATCTCCCACGAGTGATCCCATTCCGCCGCCGTGAGTTCGCGGCGGGGCGCCCAGTCCCAGGTGGTGACCGGGGCGGTGTTGAAGTACGTGGCACCGGTGGTCTGGAGCAGTTCGGCCATCTCGGTCATGCGCCGCAGCGTTTCATCGGCCTCGGCCGGATCGTGCACGACGGCGGGAACGAACGCTGCCAGAAGGCCGAGGTTGTGTTGCCCCAGCACCGAGCGCAGCTCCTCGGGGTCGGAAGGGAGGTACCCATCGGAGCCGAGCTCGGTGGAGGGGAAGCCCATCGCCGACATCTCGGAGAGGACTCGTTCGACGGGAAGCTGAATCCCCCACCCCGGCACCTCGCAGATGCCCCAGGAAATTGGCGCTGTGGCCATTCGCTGCATGAAACCCATTGGTGCGGTACTCAACCTCGTTGCGTCGGACTTGTGTGTGCTTTCGCCACTCTGGCGCACGGATGTAGAGCGCTCTACTGAGTGACGACGGCCACAACGTAGTGAAGATGGCCCATGCCGTCAACCCTGACAGGTCGGAAAATCAAGGGCACTTGGCCGCATCCCTGTATCGGCGGGAGTGCGGGGATCAGAAAATGTAGAGCGCTCTATACACGCGCCAGCTCGCCCTGTATGGTTCTCGCCGATGGGACAGCCGACCATGGACGATGTCGCGGCACACGCCGGCGTGTCACGGGCGCTCGTGTCGCTCGTGATGCGGGACTCGCCCCGCGTCTCGGACCACAGCCGCAAAAAGGTGCTCGCGTCGGCCAACGAACTCGGCTACCGGCCCAACGCCTGGGCCCGCAATCTGGCCTCCGGTCAGACCAACACCATCGGCGTGATGCTCAACGATCTCCACAATCCGTACTTCACGGAGTTGGCAGAAGGCGTGGCCGCCACGGCGGCGGAGAACGGCATGGAAGTTCTCATCACCTCAGGCTGGCAGCGGGAGTCGGGTGAGCATGCCGCCATCGACACGCTGCTCAATCTGCGAACCGACGGCATCGTCATCGGCGCGGCCCGTTTCTCGGGCGAGGTGTTCGACGAGGTCGCTCAGCAGCTGCCCGCCGTCGCCGTTGCAAACTTCCAACGGCCCGACTCCATGGACACCGTCTGCAACGACGAGGCCCACGGCGCCGAACTCGTCGTCGAGCACCTGACCTCGCTCGGCCACGACCGCATCGCACACATCGACGCCGGCAATGCGCCGGGCGCGCCCGAACGTCGCCGCGGTTTCATGTCGGCCATGTCCGAGCGGGGCCTCGCCCCGATCGTGTTCGAGGGCGACTTCAACGAACACGCCGGCCGCGATGCCGCCGAACAGCTCATGCGGCTCAAACAACCGCCGACCGCCATCTTCGCCGCCAACGATCTCTCCGCCACCGGCGTGCTCGCACACCTGCGCAGCATCGACGCCCGCGTACCCGAAGACGTTGCCGTCGTCGGCTACGACGACACGCTGCTCGCCGGCCTCGGCACCCTGTCGCTCACCACCGTGCATCAGCCTCGCCAGCTCTTCGGCCAGCGCGCCACCGAGCTCCTGCTCGAGCGCATCAAGGGGCGTACCGCGGCAAAGCACGAGCTCATCCAGCCGCGCCTCGTCGTCCGGTCGTCGACCGGCCCGGCCCCAACCTGAATCGAACACCACCTACCAAGGACATCCCATGACCGACTTCTTCACCGACGTCACCGAACCCATCGCGTACGAGGGTCCTGAATCCGACAACCCGTTCGCCTTCCGCTGGTACGACAAGGACCGCGTCGTCATGGGCAAGTCCATGGAAGAACAACTTCGCATGGCGGTCTGCTACTGGCACAGCTTCGCCTGGGTCGGCGCCGACATCTTCGGCACCGGCACCTTCGACCGTCCCTGGTTCGATCCGTCGCTCGACCCCATGGTCGCCGCCCACATGAAGATGGACGCTGCGTTCGAGTTCTTCAGCAAGCTCGGCGTCCCCTTCTTCAGCTTCCACGACCGAGACATCGCTCCCGAAGGCGCCACGTTCGCCGAGAGCTGCGCCAACTTCGACACGATGGTGGACTACGCCGAAGCGAAGATGGCCGAGACGAACACGAAGCTGCTGTGGGGCACCGCGCAAGCATTCGTGCACCCCCGCTATGCGGCCGGCGCCTCCACCAACCCCGACCCCGACGTCTTCGCCCACGCCGCGGCGCAGGTGAAGCACTGCATCGACGCCACCCACCGCCTCGGCGGCGCCAACTACGTCCTCTGGGGAGGCCGGGAGGGATACGAAACCCTGCTGAACACCCAGATGCGCCGGGAGACCGAACAGTTCGCCCGGTTTCTGCACATGGTGGT
>CALBVR010000342.1 GCA_937969565.1 uncultured Acidimicrobiales bacterium
GGCGAGGCCGCCTTCGGGCGCCCAAGAACCGTCGGGGAGCTTCCACGCGTCATCGGGGAACCGCTCGTGAATGGTTCCGCACAGACTGAAACCGATACCGGAGGGATCGCCACCGCCGCAGCCGGCGATGCCGGGATCGAGCGGATCGGTACCCGGCAACCGGGGAACGGCCGGGCCGAGCGACCACCCGGAGGTGTGGCAGCGAGCGCAGCTCAACGAACCGGCCTGGAAGCCGGAGAAGTAGCCGAGGTTGAACACGGCCTCACCGAGGGTCTCGAACTCGCCATCGGCGAGCGAACGCTCGACCTCGGCGCGGATCTCGGCTGCGAGCTCGTCGGCCTCGGCCTGTGCAGCGACGGGGTCAGCGGACTCGTTGATCTCGATCGGAACGAGCGACTGGACCTGGAAGGTCTGCATGTACTCGATGGTGTTCTGCACCTGCTGGCTGGTGAGCGGGCCACCGCCAGGGGTTCCCCACGCCGCCATTGGCGACCCGGGTCGACCGAAGTTCAGCACGTAGGTGACTTCTTCTTCGCTGTAGCGGTGGAAGAGGTTGTTGAGCGCCGGGGCGACCCATGAAGCGTTCGCGATGAACTGGCCGTCGCCGTCTTGGAGGACGTAGGCCGCAACACCACCCACGCCGTTGGCGGAGTGGCAGTTCACGCACTGTGCGCCCTCGGTGTAGAGGCCTTCACCGCGAGACTCGAAGTTCAGCTGGTACGCATCGACCGCACCCTCTTGGCGACCGGGCTCGGCCAACCAATAGAAGGGAAGGGCGATCGCTGTGAGGGTCAGCACGACGAGTGCGAAGCTCAGCGACGCATCGAGCTTCTTGCCCTCGAGCTCCTCATCGGAGAAGTAGAGCTTCTTGTTCGGCGCCAGCTCGATTTCGGAGCCGAGCTCGCTGCGTGCCTCGAAGATGTTGCGGACGAACAGCGCCACCATGCCGGCCAGCACGATGACGGCGACCGTGATGCCAATGGCGCGGAAATCTGCCGCAAGAAGGACCGACATCATCATCAGTGGCCGTCCGCGCTTCCAATGCAGTTCGGACCCTCGGCCTCTTGGCCGGTGGTGTTCACGCCAACGGGGGGACCCTGGATGATCACGGCGGTGTTGACGATGAGCTCGTCAGCCGCGTTCACTTCCATGGGGAAGCGATCCATGCCGCGTGGAGCAGGACCACCCTTCTTCTCACCGACTCGGTTGTACTGCGAGCCGTGGCAGGGGCACTCGAACCACTGCGAGGTCTGGCACTCCGGCACACGACAGCCGAGGTGGGGGCAGGTCTGGAACAGTGCGGTCACGCCGGCGACCAGGCCCTGCTCGACCTGCGGATAGAAGCCGTAGCTGGACTGCGCCTTCTCGACACCGTTTGCCGGGAACTCGGTGACCCACATACGACCTTCGGGCACGTAGAAGAATCCGCCACCGGCGGCAATGGCCGCCTCGATGTCGGCGATCCGGCCGACGTTGATGGCCGAGCCGAAGCCACTCGAGCCCTGGGGCCAGAGGAAGGCGATGCATGCGGCACCGAAGCCGCTGAGTCCGAGACCGAACATCGTCACGATGCCGCGGTTGAGGAACTGACGACGAGCGACGCCGAGCGTCTCGGGGTCTGGGGGAACGTAGGCGACGGGCGTCGACGGACCGGAGGCGACGAGAGCGCCCGAGCGGGTGTCGGCGGCGAGGCGCTCGACTTGGCGAGCCGATGCACCAGCGGCGACCAGCTCGGTCGAGGTGGTGTTGACGTCGGTCTCGATGGACGCGGCGTCTTCATCGACGTCGACCGCACCGCGGTCGCGCTTGACGGTCTCGCCGGCCAGCTGGCCGATGGCACCGTCGGTGTCTCGGCGGCGCAGTGATGCACCCGTGGCGAACAGCGCCACGAGGGCGAGGACCACGATTCCGATGATGAGGGCGACAATCATTGGTGTACCTCTCTCCTCAGAGCTCGAAGAACAGGCCGTCGGCCCAGGGGAAGACGAAGTTGAAGCCAGGGCCTCGGAAGAACGAGCCGATGATGGTGAGCACGGCCCAGAACATCATGAACAGGGTGAACAGCGAGACGGCGATCTTGCGATCTTCCGGCTTGTTGCTCGGGTTCTTGTCGATGTAGGGGGCCATGGTCAAGATGATGAGACCGATGCCGGGGATGGTCACGCCGGCGACCATCGGGTGGAACATGGTGAGCAGTTCCTGCAGACCGAGGAAGTACCACGGGGCCTTCGACGGGTTCGGTGTCGCGTTGACGTTCGCCAACTCGAGGAGGGGGGCGTTCACGAAGATCGAGAAGAAGGTGAGGAAGGCGGTGCAGAACAGGGCAGCACCGAACTCCACCACGATGAGGTGCGGCCAGGTGTGGACCTTGTCCTGCGGCTTCATCTTGATGTCTTGGATCGAGCCCGACTTCACGACCGTCAGCAAGCGCTGCGTGTGACCGGCAGGACCCGTCATGACCGGTGCATCGGCGACCGCCGTCGCCGCAGCGACCGCCGTCCCGACTCCGCCACCGGCGGGAGCCACGGCAGTACCCGCAGCTTCTTTCTGCTTGGCCGACTTCGACCGCTCGAGCAGGTGCGCAGGGATCTTCGATCCCTCGCCTGACGCCGCAGCGCCACCGGCATCGTCGCCGCCACCAGCAGCGGGGGTCGACTCAGCCTTCTTGCGAGCCTCTTCGGCTCGCTTGCGGAGGTGTTCTGGGATCTCAGTCATGGAGTTCCTCGGACGGGGTTGTCGGACGATATCGGAGGGCGAGAGGCACGCGGTCGATCTTGCAGGAGCGCTTCTCTGGAGAAATCAACGGCCTAGAGCGGGCCGGAGATTCCTCCGTCCTTGCGGACTCGCCAGAAGTGGATGGCCATGAAGATCACGGTCACGAACGGAAGCATGAGCACGTGGAGCACATACCAACGGAGCAGGGTGTCGGTGCCGATGACCTTGCCGCCGAGCAGAACGAAGCGAACCTGTTCACCGAACACCGGCGTGAAGCCCATCATGTTGGTACCCACGGTCACGGCCCAGAGAGCGAGCTGATCCCACGGCAGGAGGTAACCGGTGAAGGACAATAGGAGCGTGAACTGCAGCAGCATGACGCCGATAACCCAGTTGAACTCACGCGGCGCCTTGTAGGCACCGTGATAGAAGACTCGGGCCATGTGCAAGAACACCGAGAGCACCATCAAGTGGGCGCCCCATCGGTGCATGTTTCGCACGAGCAGGCCGAAGGTCACCGAGGTCTGCAGCGTGTAGATGTCGTCCCTGGCTGCAGCCGCCGTCGGGCGGGAGAAGAACATCAAGAAGATGCCGGTGACGGTGAGCAGAATGAACAGGAAGAAGCTGAGTCCACCGAGGCAGAGCGTGTAGCTCACCTTCACGGCGTGACGCTTCACCTTGACCGGGTGCAGGTGGTACAGCACCGAGTTCA
>CALBVR010000343.1 GCA_937969565.1 uncultured Acidimicrobiales bacterium
AGGCCCATTGGATCGACCCCGTCGTTCCGATCGAGGAGACGATGGCGGCGTTCTCCGACCTGGTTCGCCAGGGCAAGGTCCGCTACCTCGGATGCTCGAACTACAGCGCCTGGCGGCTGCTGGAGGCGTTGTGGGCCTCGGACCGTCACAACCTGGAAGCGTTCGTGTCGATCCAGCCGGAGTACAGCCTGCTCGATCCGGTGCGTTCGTTCATCGAGATGGAGCTGGCTCCGATGTGTGAGCGCTACGGCATCGGGATGGTGCCGTACAGCCCACTCGGCGGCGGCATGCTCACCGGCAAGTATCGACGGGACACTCCGCTGCCGGATTCGGTTCGAGCAGAGGAGAACGCTGAGGTGCGTTTCTCGGACAAGAACTGGGACATCATCGAGACGCTCGTCGACGTTGCCGAATCGGTCGGCCAGTCGCCGGCGCAGGCGGCGGTCAACTGGTTGCGGACGCGACCGGGGGTGAGCGCACCCATCGTTGGCGCCAACACACCCGATCAGCTCCGCAACACGGTCGCCGGGTTGGACCTGCCGCTTCCTACTGAGGCGTTGGAGCGGCTGAACGATGTGAGCGATTTCGTTCGGAGTCGACCGGCGCTGGAAACGTAGGCGGGGCGCGTTCCGTTCGCGCCGACGATTTCACACAATTCCAGGTTCAAAACGCGGCGGCTGTACGTACCTAGTGGTGTGAGCGGGCCGGCCACCTTGCCGTCCGACACCCACTTGCCGTTCGGCTGCCGCCGCCCGGTCGGTCCGCTCACCTACCTCAGGAGCGGGGCGGTGTCGACGTACTCGTCGAGCGAGGTGATCGTTCCGCTGTCGTCCACTCGGATCACGACGCAGGCGGAGAGGTCGACGGCGACTCCAGCCGGCGTGGTGGAAACCACCCGGTGCTCTTCGACGACGGTGCGCTCTCCGAAGGTACGACGCACGTCGACGTAGCGGTGGTCGCCGATCACCGACCGGAGCGCGCCGATGGCGGCGAGTGCTTCGGTGGCGGGGGTGGTCCGTCCGTTCTGCGTGATGGTGGCCTCGGGCGCCAACATGGTCGCGACTGTGTTGAGGTCCCATGCGACGAAGGACGCGAAGAGTCGTTCGGCAATGTCGTCCAGGTCAGCAGGCTGCACGCTGGCACGTTAGCCCGAGCCGGAAACCCTCGGCGGGGCCGGGTGGTTGGCAGCACGACGAGCGAACCCGCCCCCACCCGACGCCCGCGTCGGCGCACCTGGGTCGAAGGTGCTGGCCCGAACTCGAGGCGGATGGCAACAGGCGAACGTTCCATTCACTTCGGTGTTGTTCGGGTTGATCGCATAACGGCGCGAAGCTCAAAAATCTGGAGTGGGCCATCTGCACCTTTGTCCGGGCGACCCGGTTCTGCGCGATCGTGGGTCGGTGAGGTTGGTGAGCTACGCCGTGGAGTCGAGCGCGACAGGTCGATCCCTGTACTCCCGTCTGTCCCGCACACCGATCTGGATGGTGCTCGTGGTGGGCGTCTGGGTCGTGCCGAGTGTTGCAATTCTGATCGAGTCGTTTCGCCCGGAGGGCAGTCATCTTCGAACGGGGTTCTGGACTGCGGCGGCCGAACCCGATCAGCTGACGGTGGACAACTACCGGACGGTGCTCGAGTCCGGCGGCGCCTTTGGCATGGTCGACTCGCTCATCAGTTCGTTTGCGATTGTGCTTCCGAGCACAGTCGTCCCCGTCCTGCTCGCTGCTGCTGCGGCGTACGCGTTTGCATTCCTGGACTTCCGCGGTCGGGAGAAGTTGTTCGTTTCCACGGTGTCATTGATGGCGCTCCCCGTGCAGATGACGCTGATCCCGCTGTTGACCACCTTCGTGCATGGAGCCCACCTGACGTTTCCGTTGACGGATCGAACGGTGACGCTCATGCCCGATCTCGACCTGCAACAGGGTGCCGCCGCCGCGTGGCTCGCCCAGGCGGCGTTCGCCCTGCCGTTCGCCATCTTCTTGTTGCACAACACGTTCGCTGCCTTGCCGCGTGAGCTGCTCGACGCGGCCCGGATCGATGGCGCGGATCACCTCGCCGCGTTCCTTCGCATCGTCGTGCCGCTGTCGATCCCGGCGATCGCGTCGCTGGCTGTGCTCCAGTTCATCTGGAGTTGGAACGAGCTCCTGATTCCTCAGGTATTGATGAGTGGAGCGGACCCAGCGCACCTGCCGACCACGGTGCGGCTTGCGAGCATCGTCGGTGAACCAAGCGGTGCCGGGCCGACGGCCGCAGCGGCCGTCCTCGTGCAGGCGACGGTGCCGTTGCTCGTGTTCTTCGCACTGCAGCGCCACATCGTTCGCGGTCTGCTGACCGGGGCGACGGGCGACTGACCCGCCCACCGCCGCGACTCGCGCAGGCCTCGGGAGTGGGGCGACTCAGTCGTCATCGTCCGAATCGTCATCGTCCGAGTCATCATCGTCCGAATCGTCATCGTCCGAATCGCGGTCATGGTCTTCGTCCTCGCGTTCGATCCGAACCCTCGGTTCTCCGTCTTCGAACTCGATGTCGACGTCGACCCGTTCGGTGTCATCGACCGTACGGAAGGACAGGTCGATCTCGATCGGCGTCGACTCATCTCGCAGGGTCCAGCCGGCGCCCGGTGTTGCATCGATCAGCACAAGCTGTCCGTCGAGAACCTGATAGGTGACGGTGCCGGCGCCGTCTGCGTCGACGGTGATGGCGGCGGTGTCGGCCACCTGCTCGACAATCGTGGTGGTCGAGGTCGATGGCGTGCTTCCGGAACCGACTGACGAACTCGACGGCTCGGTGGTCGAGGTACCGGTTGCCCCCGGAACGGTGGTGGAGGTGCTGGTCGTCGAGCTGGTGGACGAGGAGGAGGAGGTGGACGAAGACTCGGCGCCGTCGTCGGCGGAGATGAGCT
>CALBVR010000344.1 GCA_937969565.1 uncultured Acidimicrobiales bacterium
GTACCCGTGACGCCGGCGGATCCGGTCTCGGTCTCGCCCTGGCTCGGGAGGTCGTGCTGACGCACGGGGGCACCCTCACGGTCGACACCAACGAACGTGGCGGCGCCCGCTTCGTGCTCAAGCTGCCGGCCGCCTGACCCAGCCTGCCGGGCGTCAGCCCTGATGGCCCCGAGTGGCGATCGGCCCGCTTTCCACCGACGGGGATTCGCTGACCATGGGCACGGGAAGCCCGGTGAGTTTCTGCACGGCCAACAGGCTGACCATCAGCCGGTCGTAGAGCTCGGCTCGACTGCCGAGCTGGTGATCCTCGATGTATCGATCGAGGTCGCTCGGCGGTGCCCAGCCGGTGAGTGCTGAGTGCAGGGCAATCGCCCGCTCCAGACTGGGCTGGGTCGATGTGGCCTCGGCGGCCGATGCGGCTTGCTCGAACAGGCCGGCCTCGGTCCGGACCTCCTCGTAGCGACCGTCGAGCCGTAGCTGATCGATGAACGCCTGGGTGGTCCGGGTGTAGCCCGACTGGGCGGACAGCCAGCGTTGGAAACGCAGCGCGATGGCTTCATCGTCGACGATGCGCTCGAGGTCGCGGTCGGTCATGTCGAGCCGGCGAAGTGTCGCCGCCGAGTCGCCGTCGTCCGGAGTGGTCAGGCGGGCGAGCACCGCCGTGCGGGCGTGTTCGTGGTCCTGCTCGGAGGGGACGACTCCGAGCATTTCGGCAAGCCGATGGAGTGTGGAGGTCGTGGCCGCGGCGCGCCACGTGCGCTCGAAGTGGGCGTCGTTCAATGCGCTGTGTCTGCGGATCGAATCGAACGTCACCGGCAGGTCGTCGTCGAGCCCGACGGTCACGTCGCGTTCCAACGTGCCCTGGAATGTTGCCGCCACCGGATGGGCGGGGCGACGGTCGGGAGGCATGGGTGCCACGGCGCGGATGCTCAGCTGTTCGACTGCAGCGATGGCGTCCTGCCGTTTCAGATCGATGCCGCCACCGTCGATGAGCGTTTGGAGCGTCGCGCGGCTGGCCTCGTCGAGCCCGAGGTCCAACGCGGCTGCGTCGTCGAGGAGGGTGCGGAGATTCCGAGTGGGGAAGTGCCGCTGTTTCTGTACGTCCGCAAGTGCGTCGGCTTGCGCCTGCGAGAGGATGGCCTGTTCGACTGCGTGGTCGAGCGTGGCCCGAATGTTCACCATCGGCGTGCTCACCGCCTGATGTCCGAACTCGGCATCGGCGTGGGCCAGCGCCACCTCGTCGTCGTCGACAAGGCGACCGCTCGCGTACTCCTCGAAGATCCGGCCGACGCCGATCATGCCGAGGTCATGAAGTTCGGCCGCACGCAACGCCCCCATGCTGCTGGCCCCGAGGACCCAGACCCCCTCCGCCATCGCCCAGAGGATCTCCTTGTGGAACACCGACAGGTTCTGCTTGAACGTCCCGTCGATCAGGGCCACCGCATTCGGCTGGTGATGCCGAACGGCGGACAGGAGGTCGCCCATCGCCGCAGGCGGAAGCACCAGGAGCGAGGGATCCATCTGCCGAACGGTCTCGACGGGGAGCGAGGGGCCGACGAAGACGATGCCGCGAACGGGTGCATCAGGCATCGAGCGGCTCCGGATGTCGGTGCACGAGCGCCCGGCGACCCGGAGCGGTGTGCGGGCCCGGATAACCCTCGAGCCCGGGGACGACCACCCGGACGACCTGCGCCGGGTCCTCATCGGTCGTGTAGCGGTGGATGAGTATCCGATCGAGACCTGCAGCCTGGAGCCGGCGGATCGCCTCATTGAGGTCGCCGGCGGTCGAGCCGGTGGAGCCTCCGACGGCGAGTTGGTGACCGGGGGAGTCCGAGCGAAGGGCCTGGGTGGAGCCGAGCCGGTTCGATGCCCGGCGTTCCAGGTCGAAGATGTCGTCTCGGGCGCCGGCGATGACGATGCACCGACTCTGCGCCGCTTCGGTGATCGCCCGGACGGCCGCGTGCTCCCCATCGGACGAGGTGCCGTAGCCCACAAAGTTCGTGCCGACCTCGCCACCGTCGATGACCGCTCGGACGGTGGGCAGCCCGATGTCGGTCGTGAGGTCGTCGAGTTCGATGTCGACGTCCGCTGCCCGGAGCTGGTCGAGAAGGGCAGCGACCACATCGCCGGCCGGCGGCTGCATCGGCCTCGCCAGCGTTGTGGCGAGCGCGATCGCGTCCCGCTCGACCACCTCGTAGACCCCCGACAATGCAGCGTCGATCACTCGGGCGCCGCTCGCCAAGCCGTTGGACGAGGACATGTTGCGATGCGCTCGGGTGCGGTCATCGCCCGTCGCGACGCAGGTGGTCTCGGCGGGTGCCCACACGGCGTCACCGGTCACCAGATCATGGAGCGGCAGCCAGGCCGAAGGTGTGGCTGCGTGGCCGATGGCGTTCCGCCGAACCGGCAGCTCCGATGGGTCGACGAACGCCTCGGTGCTGCGGGCGAGCGCTTCCGGCGTCTCCAACCGCACCGCTGGACGTGCCGACTCCCAGTAGACCTGCTCGATCGCCTCCATGCAGGCGCTCACACGCGAAGCCAATTCGGTCGTTCCCTTGCCGCTTCCGCTCGAGAGCACGCGACCTGCCGGACGCATCGCCATGTGCACGGGAATGCCGATCCGGTCGAGGTGCGTCAGGTGTGCGACTCGGGTGATGCCGAAGTCCCGAAGATGGGGTTCGATGCGACCCCACATCTCCTCAACGCTGCAGGCGCGCGGCGGCTGGCCGGCAGACTGATGCTCCGGGACGGGGCCGGGATTCGGCGAACCGAACGACCGATGAAACAGTGGCCTACTCTTCGCTCGGCATCCAGAACGCGCTCATCCAGAAGCCGGCGGTCATGAGATGGTCAGGGACCACCCCGTCGTCGCCAAGGGCCTCGGTGGCCGCGGACATGTCGTCGTACGACGGGATCGAAAGGCCCTTGTCGGCGGCGAGGGACATCCGAGTCTCCTGATCGGGGGCGTTCATGAAGGCCTCACGAAAGTCCTCATCGCCCACCAGTGCGTCGACGAGCGACCGAAACTGTTCTTGCATGTCCTGGAACCTCCACCTTCGGACCGGGCCCCACGGGTCAGGCGCCTCGGACGGCCCTCAATCAGCTGGCCGCGGGCGTGACACTAGATTCTGTGCGATCGCGCCAGCAACCTCGGCTGGGTCTGGGCGTTACGACCAGCCGCGGCGGTTCATCTCGGTACGGAGCGTTGCCAGGGTATCGTCGATCGAGGCTGCGGAGGCCGGTGCGACGTCCAGGCGTGCACCGAGGTGACGTGCGAATGCCACCGTGGCCGGCAGTCGGCCCTGACCCATCGAGGCGAGCAATTGGCGAGCCCGGTCGTCGTCGCCTTCGGCGTGAGCAAGCGTGGCGAGCAGCAACACGCTGTCGCAGCACTCTCCCTCGAAGCGGCCGCTCAGCCCGCGTTGACACTGCACCCGAAGGTCCGGCTTGGCCGCCTCGATCTCGCCCTGTTCCAAACGGATCAGGGTTCGCGCTTCGACACCGTCGTAGTAGGGAAGGTCGTGGCCGACGAGCCAATCGAGTGCGGCGAGGGCATCGTCCGGCCGGTCGCTGAGGAGGAGCGCCATCGCCTGCGAGTTCGCGACGCCGACGTGGAGGAAGCTCCGGGCGCCGTGGTCCTCGACTGCAGACAGCACGTCGTCTGCTCGCTCGAGCGCCGCGGCCAGGTCGAGGGCGATGAGGCTTCTCGTCAGCTCAGCCGTTGCGACGTACGCCGGGGCGAACTCGGCGATGTTCCCGTCGCGATCCGATCCTGCCCGGTTGAGCTCGTCCCAAGCGGGAGCGAAGAGGTCTGGCGCCGCCCCCATGCCGGGCGACCGGCGGACGGCGAGGCTGGCAAGCGTTGC
This sequence comes from uncultured Acidimicrobiales bacterium, assembly GCA_937969565.1. Taxonomy (GTDB): domain Bacteria; phylum Actinomycetota; class Acidimicrobiia; order Acidimicrobiales; family SHLQ01; genus SHLQ01. The sequence goes on from CALBVR010000344.1 coordinate 3,867, forward strand.
ATGACCGACCGCTCGGAACGCTGGATCCTCCGACTCGAGCAGGAGGTTTGCGTGATGCTCGACCCCCGCAAGGTCGCGGAGCTTGCCCGACCCGAAGACCAGCTGGACAGTCAGGTAATCGTGAAGTTCCGGGTCGTCGTCGCCGACGTGCTTCTCGGCATCGAGGAGCATCGTTCGGAACTCGAGCACCCGCGTGCTCATGAAGAAGGCCATCGATGTGCCGAGCAACAGTTCGCCGGCGGCGGCTTGCTCGCCCCGGTCCATGGCCCAATCGAATGCCGCCGCCAGGTTGCTGGTGTCCAGCCGGAGGTCGTTGCCGGTACTCAGTAGGCCCTGGCACACCCGGCCATGTCGGGTTGCTCGCTCATGGAAGTGCGTCAGATGGCGCCCATGGTCGCCGGCTGCGTCGCCTTCCTCCTGCTGTCGTTCATCGGCGTAGGCCTTGACGGTTTCGAGCATGCGGAAGCGAGCGTGCTCTCCCGCCTGTGCCCGCACGATCATGGATTTGCTTTGGAGCGAGTCGAGGGCGTCGCGGGCCTGAGCGGTGGGGAGGGAAGTGATGGCCTCGACCGCTGGCAGGTCGAAGCCATCGACGAAGGCACCGAGGCAACGGAAGACCTGTTGGTCGCCTGCGACGAGGTTGTCGTAGCTCCAATCGAGGGTGGCGCGCAGCGTACGCATGCGGCGCCGTCGGCGCCCACCGCCGAGGAGCGTGAAACGGTCGTCGAGTCCCGCCAGTACCTCGGTCGGCGTCATTGCCGTCATCCGAACCGCCGCCAACTCGACGGCCAGAGGTATCCCATCGAGATGCCGACAGATCGCCTCGACGTCCGCCCGATTCGCGTCGGTCACCATGAAGGTCGGTTGGATGGCCGTGGCCCGCTCTGCGAACAGGCGCACGGCGGGGGAGTCGGATCCTTCGAACGGGAGCGACTCGAGCATCATGACCCGCTCGCCGTCCAGGTCGAGCGGTTCGCGGCTCGTGGCGAGGATTCTCGATCGGCCGGGGACCTGCAACCAGGCATCGACGAAGTCCGCGACATCGTCGATGATGTGTTCGCAGTTGTCGAGGATGAGGAGGGACTCCTTGCCGGCGAAGTAGTTGATGACCTGCTCCGTCGGATCGCCGCCGCCGAGGCTGAGGCCAGCGGCTTCGGCCAGCGCAGCCGGGACGTTGACCCCGTCGACGATTGCGGTGAAGTCGACGAACCAGACGCCATCGGGTTGGTGACGTAGCTCCGCCTCTCCGACGGCGACGGCCAGCCGGGTCTTGCCACAGCCGCCGAGAGCCGTCATCGTCACCAGCCGTTCTTCGAGAAGCAGGCCCCGGAGATGGGCGACTTCCGCATCTCGGCCGATGATCGACGTCGGCCGGGCCGGGAGGTTGTGCAACTCGGGGTCGGCGACACGCAGCGGCGGAAAGTCGCCCTCGCCGAGCTGGAACAGGTGAACGGGTTCGGCCAGGTCCCGAAGCTGGTAGATGCCGATGTCATGGGCATCGATTCCCGCTGCATTCACGACCGCTCGGCTGGCGAGGGTCTGTCCGCCGTGGCCTGCGTCTTCGATGCGGGCGGCCGTGTTCACATTGATGCCGAAGTAGTCGCCATCGCGCACCTCGGCCAGGCCCCGATGCAAGCCGATGCGAACCCGGATCGACGGTCCCGGCCATTCCGTCGCGGCCAGCGCCTCCTGAATGGTCTGGGCTGCGTCGACGGCAAGCTCGGCGCTTTCGAACGCCACCGCGAACGAGTCGCCCGCGGTGTTGAAGACGTAGCCGCCGCGAGGTTCCAGGATTCCCCGAATGATCTGTTCATGGAGCTGGGTCGAGGCCGACATGCCGGCTTCGTCGGCCGCCCACAGTCTCGTCGAGCCCTGGATGTCGGAGAAGAAGAAGGTCACGGTGCCGGACGGCACGATCCCTCCCTGTTGCTCGGCACCCGCGTTCATGGACCGGAGGCTAGTCGGTCAGACAATTGGCGCTCATGGCGGAGCCGATCACCGGCGATGCCTCCCACGACCGAGCGGGCGGCGAGCCCCGTCGGCAGGGTGACCTGAACGTGCCGTTCAGGCGGATTCAGGATCTCGACAGGTGCGGTCCCGAAGCTGAGATCACCCTCAACCCAGGAGATACCCCTCATGGACAGCACCCCCAACCCAACCCCCGCTCCCGCACCGAAGCGCCGCCTTCTGGCCGGCGTGCTCGCCGGAAGCCTCGGCGCCTCGATCATGGGCGCCACGCTGCTGCTCGGCGGCGGCTCCGCCGGCGCCATCGTGAACGGAACACCGGCCACTGCGGCCGATGCGCCGTGGCAGGTATCGCTGCAGGACGGCTCCGGTTACTACTGCGGTGGCTCGATCCTCGACGCCACCACGATCGTCACCGCCGCCCACTGTGTCGAAGGCGAGACCGCCGCCGGCACGACCGTTCGGGCCGGGGTCACCGACTCGAACGACTCGAGCGGCCAGGACGTGCGAGTTGCCTCCATCACGTCGCATCCGGACTACGCGGCGACCGGCGTCGGCGACATCGCCGTGATCAAGCTGGCCGAACCGCTCTCGTTCAATGAGCGGGTGCAACCGATCGCTCCGGCCAGCCGGGCCGAGATTGCGGCCGCCGACACTGCCGTGACCTCCGGTTGGGGCGCCGTCGGCGAAACCGACACCGACTCGCCCAACCAGCTGCTTTCCGCAACCGTTCCGCTCGTCGACGATGCAACCTGCAACGCCCAGCTCGGGACCGACGCAGCGGGCGAGGTCTGCGCAGGCGGAACGGGCACCGATTCCTGCTACGGCGACAGCGGTGGCCCGCTCGTGGTGCAGACGGCCGACGGCCCGAAGCTCGCCGGCGTGGTGAGCTGGGGCGACGAGTGCGGTGGTGACACCCCCGGTGTCTACGCCGAGGTGCCGAACTACATCGACTTCCTCAACACCGGTGAGGCCACGGCCAGCCCGAACGTCCCGGCCCCGACGGATCCCGCCGACACCGAGGACGCCCCCACCTTCGATGACGACGCCGTCGACTTCGATTCCGAGGACGACGCCATGTTCGACGACGAGTTCGCTGACGACGAGGACTTCATCGTCGAGGAGTTCATCGACGGCGAATGGGTGGAGATCGACACCGCCGATTGGACGGACGCCGACTGGGCGGAGTTCGACGCCGAACTCGAGGCTGACGGCTTCGACGACTTCGACTTCGACGATGCCGACTTCGAGGATTCGTACGCCGACGAGTTCGATCCGGACGACGCCGACTGGTACGAGCTCGACGACGCCGAGTTCGATGAAGCCGAATTCACCGACGCTGAACTCGACGCCTTCCTCGACGAGCTGTGCGAGGAGTTCGACGACGAGATGGAGCACGACACGCTCTGATCTCGTGATCGATTCTGCTGTGTTGACGGGCCGGCCCTTCGGGGTCGGCCCGTCCGTCGCGTTCCCGCATAGAGTCGGGCCCGTGGCTGAAGAAGCAAAGACGACCATCGCGTTCAACGACATCCCGGCGCATCACGCCTACACGATCGGCTCCGGCCTGATCGTGCCCCGGCCCATCGGCTGGCTCGGCACGGTGTCCGCAGACGGCATCGCCAACCTGGCCCCGTACTCGTTCTTCAACATGGTGGCCAACAATCCGCCCACCTTTGTCGTGGCCCCGATGCTGGTCGGCCGGAAGGACTCGCTCGACAACATGGAGGCGACCCGCGTCTGCACGGTCAACGTGGTGACGGACGAGACGTTCGCGGCGATGAATGCCTCGGCGGCAACCGTCGACGCTGATGTCGATGAGTTCGAACACGCCGGTCTGACCGCCGTCGTGTCGGACGGCTGCCCGGCGCCGCGGGTGGCGGAAGCGACGGCGAACTTCGAATGTCGGGTGGTGGACATGATCCCGGTCGGTCGGCCGCTCGAGGAGGGCCGCCCGGGAAGCGGGATGCTCGTCATCCTCGAGTCCGACCGGCTCCACGTGGCCGATCGCGTTCTGGACGGGCACCACATCGATCAGGCGGAGCTGAAGGCCATCGGTCGGCACGCCGGCGCCTGGTACAACCGCACAGCGGATGCGCTGACGACCCTCGACCGGCCGGAGTGAACACTCGCCCGAACCGCGAGTCGATCGAACAGATGTTTGCAAAACGAACAGTCGTTCGATAGTGTCATCGGTCCCGGCATGCGGGCGGAGTACCTGCACCTCGGAGACCACCACATGATGCACAACGACCCCCGCCTCACCGCCACCACCCCCGCCCATCGCCGGCGCCGTCACCTGTCGGTGTACCAGCGGGCGCTGCGCTCGGCCGGTACCCCGGAGGAGCGGGCGGCTGTGGCCGACCGCTACCGGGTGCTGTTCGCCTCCTCGGCGGACGCTGTCACAGTGGCTTCGTAACGTCTCGGGCATGGCTCGTACCAAAACCACCTTCGTCTGCAGCGCCTGCGGTCATCAGGCCGGCAAGTGGATCGGCCAGTGCCCGGATTGCGAGGCCTGGAACACGCACGAAGAAGAACTCGTCGAACGGACCGCATCGGCCCCGGTGGTCGTGGGGGAGGCGCCGCGGCGCATCACCGACATCGAGGCCACCCAGTGGGCGGCCACCGCCACCGGCGTCCAGGAGTTGGATCGGGTGCTCGGTGGCGGGTTCGTGTCCGGCTCGGTCACCCTCGTCGGTGGCGAGCCGGGTATCGGCAAGTCGACGCTGCTTCTCCAGGCGGCGGCCGAAGTTGCTCGCACCGGTCGTACCTGCCTCTACGTTTCGGCCGAGGAGTCGTCCGAGCAGGTGCGCCTTCGGGCCGAACGCCTGCAGGCCATCGTGCCCGAACTCTGGCTCGTGGGGGAGACATCGCTTCCGGCGGTACTCAAACACTGCGACGACCTTTCGCCCGAGTTCGTCGTCGTCGACTCCATTCAAACCATCCACGATCCGGAGCTTCGCTCGGCGCCCGGGTCCGTCGGCCAGGTCCGGCACTGTGCCCATCGGCTGGTTTCCGAGGCGAAACGCCGCTGTATGACCACCGTGCTCGTCGGTCATGTCACCAAGGAAGGCGGCCTCGCCGGTCCGCGCGTGCTCGAACACGTGGTGGACACCGTGCTTGCCTTCGAAGGCGACCGCCATCACGCGCTCCGGTTGCTTCGAGCCAACAAGCACCGCTTCGGCGCCACCGACGAACTCGGCGTCTTCGAAATGAAGGGCGAGGGCCTGCGATCGGTCGACGATCCGAGCGAACTGTTCCTGGCCGATCGGGCCACCGGCGTTGCCGGCTCGGTCGTCGTACCCGCCCTCGACGGGCACCGTCCGCTGCTGATCGAGGTGCAGGCGCTCGCCGCCTCGACGCCGCTCAGCAACCCTCGGCGGGCCGCCACCGGCATCGACAGCGGCCGGCTGTCCCTCGTACTGGCCGTGATGGAACGGCGGGCACAATTCTCCTTCGCCAAGCACGATGTGTTCGCCAGTGCCGTGGGTGGGGCGAAGATCGTGGAACCGGCAGCCGATCTCGGTCTGGCACTCGCACTGGCCTCGTCGTTCACGAACCTGTGGCTCGAACCCGGGCTCGTCGCCTGTGGGGAAATTGGCCTGGCCGGCGAGCTCCGGCAATCGGCCCAGACCGAGCGGCGCCTGGCCGAAGCAGCCCGTGTCGGCTTCACCAAGGCCATCATCCCTGCAGCGTCGCCGGAAGCCCCGCCCGGCATCCAGGCGATCCGGGCGGAGACTCTGGTCGAGGCGCTGGACTTTGCCGGACTGCTCCAGCCGATGACGCCGTCCACCCCCAGCGCACCCCTCTCCACCTTCGATCCGTACGAGTCGAACGGATTCGAATCGGGGCTGCATCTGGTGTCGTCCAACGACCATGGGTCGCACTGACCCCTCAACTCGTCTCAGGGAGAACCCTGACGTTGGGATGAGGGCCCTCCACCCTGGGGAGGACCCTGGCAAACGTCCCGGGGGCTGACGACGGATCGTTCTTCGTCCTTCACTGTGAAAGGACACGTTCGCACGGGGCGAGCGTGGACCACGGGAGAAGAACGATGGCAGTCATCGACACACCAGTACTCACCGAATTGGCGGCTCGCACCGAGGGTGCAACGAAGGTCTACGGATCCGGCGACACGCAGGTCACGGCACTCGACCAGGTGGACGTGACGTTCACCAAGGGCCAGTTCACGGCAATCATGGGCCCGTCGGGCTCGGGCAAGTCCACCCTCATGCACAGCCTCGCCGGCCTCGACCGGCTGACGTCGGGTCGAGTCGTCATCGGCGACACCGACCTTTCGACGATGAACGAAAAGGAGCTGACGCTCCTCCGGCGCACCAAGGTCGGGTTCGTCTTCCAGGCGTTCAACCTGGTGCCGACCCTCACAACGATCGAGAACATCACGTTGCCCCTCGACCTGGGCCGAGTCGGCGTCGACGAAGCCTGGCTCGACGAGGTCATCCGGGCGGTCGGACTCGCCGATCGGCTCGGACACAAGCCGAACGAGCTCTCGGGCGGCCAGCAGCAGCGCGTCGCCGTGGCGCGGGCGCTCGCTTCACGGCCCGAGGTCGTCTTCGCCGACGAACCGACCGGCAACCTCGACTCCACAACCGGTGCCGAGATCCTCTCGTTCATGCGCCGTGCGGTGAACGAATACGACCAGACCATCGTCATGGTCACCCACGATCCGGTTGCCGCGGCCTACGCCGACCGGGTCCTGTTTCTGGCCGACGGCCGGATCGTGGACGAACTCCACGACCCGGACACCGACACCATCCTCAGCACGCTCCGCCGCGCCACGCAGCGCTGAGCAGACGTAGGGAACGGGAGACCCAATCATGTGGAACATCACCATCAAGAACGTTGCGGCCAACAAGGTCCGCCTCGCCCTCACCGCTCTGGCCATCGTGCTCGGAGTCGGTTTCATCAGCGCAGCGAACATCCTGAGTGAAGGTCTGCGCGACAGCTTCGGCGATCTCAGCGCCGAGATCGTGCAGGGCACCGACCTCGAGGTTCGCCCAGCCGTCAACGACGTCGACCTCGTCGCCGCCGACCTCGACCGCATCAACGCCATCGACGGCGTTCGCATCGCCGAGCCCGTCGTCGAGGCTTGGGAAAGCTCGGTGCTGCCCATCAAGCCCGACGGCGAAACCATCTCGATCGAGGGGCCACCCCAGTTCATGTTCAGCTGGATCGACGATCCACAGCTGAACCCGAGCTCGATCGAGACCGGCCGTGCGCCGGAAGCGCCCGGCGAATGGATCATCGACATGACCGCGGCCGAAGAACACGGCTTCGTCGTCGGTGACACCTACCAGCTGGTCGTGCCGACGGAAGAAGGCATCACCGAAGCCGAGCTGGTCGGCACGTTGCGATTCGGCGCCGACAACACGACCAATGGTGCCACCCTCATGGCAATGCACATCGATGCCGCCCAGGATCTCTTCGGCGAACCCGGCGTCTACGACAACATCGTGATCGCCACCGACGGAACCCGAGCCGTGGCGGACGTCCGCACCGACATCGAGGGCGAATTCGGAACCGACTACGCGGCCCTCGACACGGCGGACCTGAACGCAGAACAGCGGGCAGAGTTCAACTCGTTCATCGACATCTTCGCCTGGGTCCTGCGCTCGTTTGCGATCGTGGCCCTCTTCGTCTCGATCTTCATCATCGCCAACACGTTCAACATCGTCATGAGCCAGCGGGTTCGCGAGCTCGGGCTGCTCCGTGCGGTCGGCGCGACGCCGAAGCAGGTTCGTCGGGCGGTGCTCGGTGAAGCGTTCGTCGTCGGTCTCTTGGCCTCCGCTGTCGGCATTCTCGTCGGCCTCGGCCTCGCCTACGGCATGGAAGCGATGCTCACCGCCGTCGGCGCTG
>CALBVR010000345.1 GCA_937969565.1 uncultured Acidimicrobiales bacterium
GTTGACCCCATCGACCTGGTCGAAGCGGCCGCCCACGTACACGTGTGCGCCGTCCGAGTCGGCGTGAATGGCCAACACCTCACCATCGAGCACCGGATTGAACCCGGCAACCAGGTCGCCCGTCGTCCGATCGAACGCCAACAGATACTTGCGAGCGATCGTCGTCCCATCCGTCAGTTGGATCTCATGAAAGTTGCCACCGACCACGAGAACATTGCCGACCTCCGCCGCAGCAACGGCCTCGCGAGACAGCGGATCAACCCCATTGAAGGCATCGTCCGGATCCTCGAAGTAGGTGGGCGTACCGAGAATTCGCGGCCAACCGGTCGTTGGCGCCTCGGACACGACGAATTGGTGGTCCACGCCCACACCAGCATTGGCGCTCGCGTCGTCGGCGTCGGTTGAATAGGCCACCATCAGGACCGCGGCCACCGCCAATACGAGCGCTCCGAACGCAACACGGAATCGAGTGATCATCACCCAAATACTACGGTTCGATGACGGTCCGACCTGATGGGTCGTTTGCCGAGCGTGGCTGGGATCGACAACCCAAAAGCACGACAGACCAGCTCGAGGCTGGTCTGTCCGTGAGAGTGGTGGTCGGGCCCGGCGTCGATCCGGGGACCTACCGCTTTTCAGGCGGTCGCTCTGCCAACTGAGCTACCCGACCAGGTAGCGGTCCCGACGAGATTTGAACTCGCGACCTCCGCCTTGACAGGGCGGCGTGAACTCCTGACTTCACCACGGGACCTTGCGCATCACGGTTTCCCGTGTTGTGCTGCTGCGCCCCATACGGAGCACAGCGAGAATACGTTACCGGACGCGCGTGCGCATTCCACGCGCCAAAGAGCCAAACGACCCCTCGAAATCTTCACCGTCGGTCCGATTGAGCACGACACCACCAATCAAGGACCCGCCACCGTGATTGATCAACCGCCATTTCCTGCCACCGCCGCCGGCCTTTTGCTGGCGCTCGGCTGTGCCGTCGCAGCCGCCGTCGTGCTCCAACGCGTCATCGGACGAGCTCCCCTGCACCAGCGTGTGCTGGTGACCGGAGCCGTCGCCGGGCTCACGTTTCAGGTCGTGCATGTGCTCGAGCACGTCCTGCAGCTGGGCTTCTGGTTCGCCCGCCCCGACGACAAGCCGTGGCTGTCAGCGTGGGCGTCGGGTTCCGCGGACGGCCTCCTGTGGTTCTGCTCGCTCCTCCCCGCAACAGCGGAGCCAAGCATGGGCGTCGAAGCCCTCCACCTCACCGGAAACGTCATCTTCCTCGGCGCACTGGCCGCCTGGCAGATGGCGCTGCGACCGCAGGACACGCCGCGCTCCCTGCGCATCGCTGAACGCATCCAGATCGCCCATGTGGCCGAACACGTCCTTCTCGTCACCACCCTGGTCGTCACTGGACGGGCGAACGGACTGTCCACGCTCTTCGGACTCGTCGACGGATCTTCGCTCGTCGCGCTCCGGGTGTGGTTTCACTTCAGCATCAATGCCGCCGCCACACTCACGGCGTTGCACGCCGCTGCTGCATGTCGACCGTTGCTGAAGGCACCACCGCGTCAGCAGCGGTCATACCCCAACCAGCTGCACCTGTCCCGTGCCGTTCACGATCTCGCCGATCCGGATCGCCGCATGGTCGTGCTCCGCGAGCGCAGCGATCGTCCGATCCGCGTCGGCATCCGGTACCACCAGCACCATGCCAACACCCATGTTGAATACACGGAACATCTCGCCGGCATCGACACCCCCGAGACGCGCCAACTCGCCGAAGATCTCTGGTGGCTGCCAGGTGCTGGTATCGACGCTGGCATCCGCTCCCGCCGGCAGCACCCGATTGAGGTTGCCCGGCAGGCCGCCGCCCGTGATGTGCGCAACCGCTCGTACGTCAACTGAAGTCGCGGTCTGAAGAACTGCCGGTGCGTAGATCACCGACGGCTCGAGAAGGGCGTCGGCCACGCTGACCGGTGCTCCCTCCCATGCGGGGTCGTCGAGGTCCCGCTCCGCGATTTCGAACATGATGCGACGAGCGAGTGAGAACCCGTTCGAGCGCAGATTCGGTGACGGGATGCCGATGAGGACGTCGCCGACCTCGACCCGCTCGCCCGTGATCACGCCATCGCGTTCGACGGCGCCCACAGAGAATCCGACGAGCTCGAACTCTCCCGCTTCCATCACACCGGGATGCTCGGCCATCTCTCCCCCGATGAGGGCGCAGCCAGCCTGAACGCAGCCGTCGGCCACGCCGCCCACGAGGGCCTCGATCTGTTCGGGGTCGAGAGCACCCACCGACACGTAGTCCAAGAAGAAGAGCGGCTCCGCACCTTGGCAGACCAGATCGTCGACGCACATGGCCACGAGGTCGATCCCAATCGTGTCGAACCGACCCGCTGCGGTTGCGACGAGCGCCTTTGTTCCGACCCCGTCGGTCGACGATACGAGCAGCGGATTCTCGAACCCGGCCGCACTCACATCGAACAGACCGCCGAAGCCGCCGATGCCCCCCAGGACACCGGCACGTTCCGTCCGCGACACGAGCGGCTTGATCCGATCGACCGCAGCCTCGCCGGCATCGATGTCCACACCGGAATCCCGATAGGTCGCACCACTCATGATTCACTCCGGACGTCGTCGGTGGGAAGCGCCACGTCGGACGCATCCAGCAGGGTTGCCGCCATGTCGGATCCTGTGGGCCCGCGATCGACTCCGTCCTCGAGCACGTGCTTGTCGAGGTTCACCGGAATGTCGACCGGGTAGTTGCCGGTCAGACAGGCATCGCAGAAGCCGGCGTTGACCGCGCCCGTGGCCTCGAGAAGTCGGTCGAGATGCAGGTACGACAGCGTGTCCACCCCCGTGTACTCGCGAATCTCGTCGACCTCGAGGTTCGCCGCGAGCAATTCGCCACGCGAACCGGTGTCCATGCCGTAGAAGCACGGCCAGCGGTACGGCGGCGAGGAGATCCGCATGTGCACCTCAGCGGCACCCGCCTCGCGCAGCATCGCCACCATGGCCTTCGTTGTCGTTCCGCGGACGATCGAATCGTCGACAACCACCAATCGCTTGCCGGCGATGTTCTCGCGCAACGGATTGAGCTTCATGCGCACTCCCAGCGCGCGCAACGCCTGATTCGGTGCGATGAAGGTTCGACCGATGTACCGGTTCTTCACCAGGCCGTAGCCGAATGGAATGCCGCTGGCCCGGGCGTAGCCCTCGGCGGCGGGAATGCCGGACTCGGGAACGCCCATGACCAGATCAGCCTCCACCGGCGCCTGCTCGGCGAGGAACTCGCCCATCCGTACCCGAGCCTGATGCACGTTGTGGCCGTAGAGCTTCGTGTCCGGTCGAGCGAAGTACACGAACTCGAAGAGGCAGAGCTTCGGATCGATGGCGCTCGGCTCGAAGGGGCGCAACGACGTCACGCCCGACTCGTCGATGACGACCATCTCGCCCGGATCGAGCTCGCGTACGAAGGTCGCGCCGACCACGTCGAACGCCGGGCTCTCGGACGCCAACACCCAACCGCCGTCGTCCAGCCGGCCGAGCGAAAGCGGACGGAAGCCGTGCGGGTCTCGAACACCGATGATCTGATCCCGATCCATCACCGAAAGGCAGAACGCTCCCTCGAGACGTGGGACGACGGCCGTCAACGCCGTCAACAGCGGATTTTCGGTCTTCACCGCGCCCGACAACAGCGCTGCCGCGACGAGTTCGCCGATCAGATCGGAATCGCTGGCGACGGTTCCCGGCAGCATCCCAGCGGCCTCGGCCAGTGCCGCCGTATTGACGAGATTGCCATTGTGGCCGAGCGCGAATTCAAGATCGCCGACGCCTCGGTAGATCGGCTGGGCGTTGCGCCATTGCGACGAACCGGTCGTTGAATAGCGGGTCTGCCCGATGCCGAGGTCTCCCGGCAATGAGCTCAGCGCCCGGTCATCGAAGACGTTGGAGACAAGCCCCATCTCCTTGACGATGGTGAGCACTTCACGGTCGCTCACCGCCATTCCGGCGCTCTCTTGACCGCGATGCTGCAGCGAGTACAGCCCGAGGTACGTGAGGTGGGCGATCGAACGACCCGGTGCGTAGACGCCGAAGATTCCGCACATCAGACATCACTCCGTTCGCAGGACCACCCGTCCACGATCACTGATGCGTGGCCTGCATGGCGTTGGGGATTCGGCTCCGGGCGATCTCGGTCGCGTCGGCCAAGCCACCCTCGACCAAACCCTTGAACGAAATCGTGTCGCCGGTCGCAAGACCCAACCTGGTGATCGGAACCTCGAGCGATGCAGCCATGTTCTCCACGATGTTCATGTTGTCGGGAGCGACGGCGACAACGACACGGCTCGGCGCCTCGC
>CALBVR010000346.1 GCA_937969565.1 uncultured Acidimicrobiales bacterium
GTGTCCGCCTTCGGTGGCATCGTCGCGATCAACCGAGAGGTGCCGGCGGAGCTTGCGACGTCATTGGCCGAGATCTTCACCGAAGTGATCGTGGCCCCCGCGTACACCGCGGAGGCGATGGAGATCCTCACAGCGAAGAAGAATCTGCGAGTGCTCGAAGCCATGCCCCCGTCGTCCGCTCTGCTCGACATGCGCTCGATCGATGGCGGCCTGCTCGTGCAGACGACGGATCGGCTGCTCGCTCAGGCAGAAGACTGGACCGTGGCGACCGACCGCGCGCCGACCGAGCAGGAACGCGCGGACCTTGCGTTCGCCTGGTCGGTGGCTGCCCGCGTGAGCTCCAACACGATCGTGCTGGCGAAGGACGGCCAGGCGTTCGGGATCGGTGCCGGACAGCAGAACCGTCGCGACGCAGGGCGTATCGCCGCCGAGAAGGCCGATGGTCGGGCGACGGGTGGCGCATGCGCATCCGATGCCTTCTTCCCGTTCAAGGACGGGCTCGAGGCAGCGATCGATGCCGGATGCACCGCCGTGGTGCAGCCAGGCGGATCGGTCCGCGACGACGAAGTCATCGCCGCTGCCAACGAGGCCGGCATCGCAATGGTGTTCACTGGCGAACGACACTTCAAGCACTGAGGCCGAAGGCGGAGGTCAGCCGTCCTCGGTGCAGCCGAGTGAACGCAACCATTCCGTTCGGAGGAGTGGGTCGAGGCGCGTGGTGTCCACCTCTGCTGCCCGGTCGGAACACTCGGCGACCTGGGCGGAGCTCGTACAACCGAGCGCCTGTCGTCGGTTGGTGAAGACGTCGTAGCCCTCGACGCTCGCCATCTGCTCGAAGACGGCATCGATCTTCGCTGATGGAAGGTCGAGGATCTGCCGTTCCGTCTGTCCACCGAGCTCGTCGTCGAGCACGGCGAGGGCCGCCTGAAGGACCGGTGCGGCTGCGCTGAAGAGCTCTGCACACGTGGCGCTCACCGCGATCGGGTCATCGGGCTCGGCGATGCTGGTTGGTGTCGGTTCCGGCTCTCCCTCGGTTGCGCCCGCCCCGGCTGTGGTGGCGGGAGCGTTGGGTGGAATCGTCGTCGGCCGGACGACGACGGCAGGTTGGTCGTCGGCCGGTAGCGTCGGATCGATCGGGGTCGGGGCCTCGGCACTCGCGCATCCGGCCAGTGCCAACGCGAGGGCGAGAAGGAAGGGGCGAATCAACGGCTTCGCCGGCCCGACTGACCCTTCTTGGCCGCAGGTTTGGGTCCTCGACCCCCGGAGCTGGAGCGTTTGGACTTCGGTGATCCTCCGCCCTTCGGCTTCCCGCCGGACGGGGGCCGTCCGCCGGACTTCGGCTTGCCGCCCTTGCCCTGTTTGCCTTTCGCCCGCGGGCCTGGCTTCTTCTTGGGTTTGCGTTGCCGATCGCCGGTGCCCTCTCGGCTTCGGTCGCGAAGACTCGATTCGAGCTCGGCAGCCCGAGCAGCTTCCCGGGCCGCATGGACGGCGACACCCGGGGTCTGTTCGAGCTCGGACTGCAGGCCGACCAGCTGCTGGATGCGCCACATGTCCCGCTCTTGATCGGAATTCACGAAGCAGACGACCTGTCCGACGGCGCCGGCGCGAGCGGTGCGCCCGGAGCGGTGCACGTAGGCCTTGTCGTCTTCTGGCAGGTCGAAGTGGAGGACGCATTCGACCCCGTCGACGTGGATGCCGCGGGCGGCGACATCGGTGGCGACGAGCACGTCGACCTTGCCCCGCATGAACAACTTGAGGGCGTTCTCCCGCTGGTTCTGCGAACGGTCTCCATGGATCAGGCCGGTCTTGATCCCTTCCGCCTTGAGCTGGCGGGCGACTCGATCGACGCCGTTTCTGGTGCGGCAGAAGACGATGGTCGCGCCGGACTCGCGCAGCACTTCGACGGCCACCGGCAGCTTGTTCTGGCGGGTTGTCCGGATGAAGCGGTGGCTCATCACCGTGAGGTCGGGGCGGATCTCGCCGGCTTCGTGGGTGACCGGGTCGGTTTGGTATCGATCGGTCAACACCTGGACTTCCTTGCCCAGCGTGGCGGAGAAGAGCACCGTCTGCTTGCGGGCACCGGCGCGGTCGAGGATCGAGATGACGTCGGGGAGGAACCCCATGTCTGCCATGCGGTCCGCTTCGTCGATCACGAGGTATCGAACCGCGTCCAGCCCGACTTCGCCCTTGTCCATCAGGTCCATCAGTCGGCCGGGTGTGGCGACGACCATGTCGACACCGTCGCGGAGTGCGCTGATCTGTCCGCCGAGGCCAACGCCGCCGTAGACCGCGAGGATGCTTCGGTTCCGGGCTGTGGCGAGCGGTTCGAGCTCGCGTCGAATCTGGTCGGCCAGCTCCCTGGTGGGGGAGAGGACGAGCGCACGCGGCATGCCGGGCGCTGCTTCGCCGAGCTTGGCGATCGCCGGAATGCCGAAGGCCAGTGTCTTGCCGGAACCGGTCGGTGCCCGCCCGAGCACGTCTCGGCCGTACATGCCGTCCGGGATCGCGGCGGTCTGGATCGGGAAGGGTTCGGTGATCCGCTGTCGCTCCAGGACCGACACCAAATCGGCCGGTACACCAAGGTCAGCGAACGTCGACATGGGGCAAGGGTACCGACCCCGTGCGGATGGGCGGCGACCTCCTCGCACCTCTAGCCTTCCGGGATGGACGAGCTTCTCGAATACTCCGTCGTGTACACCGACCGGGCGTTGAACCACATGTCCGGCACCTTCCAGGGCGTGATGCGAGACATCTCTGCCACCCTCTGCCAGGTCTACAACTCGACGGCGGCCGTGGTCGTTCCGGGAAGCGGGACGTTCGGCATGGAGTCGGTCGCCCGCCAGTTCGCCGACGGTGAAGATGTGCTTGTCGTGCGGAACGGCTGGTTCAGTTTCCGCTGGTCGCAGATCTTCGACGCAGGCGGCTTCGCCAACTCCGTGGACGTGATGAGCGCCGCGCCGGATTCCGATGCGGTGGACGCCCAGTTCCGTCCGGCCCCGCTGGCCGACGTGCAGGCTCGTATTCGAGCAACCAAGCCGGCCGTCGTGTTCGCCCCGCACGTGGAGACCTCCGCCGGGCTCATGCTCCCGGACGACTACATCGCCGGTCTGGCCGAAGCCGTTCACGAGGTTGGCGGTCTGCTCGTGATCGACTGCATCGCCTCCGGCACCGTGTGGCTCGACATGGGGGCGCTCGGAATCGACGTGCTCATCAGCGCCCCGCAGAAGGGCTGGAGCGGCCCGCCGTGCTGTGGCCTCGTAATGATGAGCGAGGCGGCGGTCGCTCGATGTCGGGAGACGGAATCATCGAGCTTCGCCATGAACCTGCGGCAGTGGCTCGACATCATGGATGCCTACCTCAACGGCGGTCACGCATACCACGCCACCATGCCGACCGAGTCGCTTCGGGTGTTCCGTGACGTGATGCAGGAGACCGTCGCTTTCGGTGTGAGCGAGGTGAAGGCGGCGCAGGTGGAGCTCGGTACACGAATCCGGGCGGCACTCACCGAGCGGGGCATTCGCAGCGTTGCCGCCCCGGGGTTCGAGGCGCCCGGCGTGGTCGTTTCCCACACCGACGAGGCGACGATCAAGAGTGGAGCTGCCTTCGCTGCGCAGGGCATGCAGATCGCCGGCGGGGTTCCGCTTCGCTGTGGCGAACATGCCGACTTCTCCACGTTCCGTCTCGGTCTCTTCGGGCTCGACAAGCTGGGCGACATCGACGGTGCCGTCGGCCGGTTCGAGGAGGCGCTCGATCGAGTGCTGGCCGAGGTCGGCTGACCATGCCAACCCTCTTCGTGTACGGCACGTTGCGCACGCCGGCCGGTGGCCCGGACGGCGACACGAAGTATCACCATCGCATCGCCGAGCACGTGAGCCCCGGCCGTCGAGCGACGCTTCGGGGCGCGCTCCTGTACGACTTCGGCGCCTACCCCGGTATCGGCCCGGGGGACGGAGCGGTCGTCGGCGAGCTGTTCGAAATCTCGGAGGAGGGGTTGGCCATCTGTGATGTGATCGAAGGCCACCCCTCGTTCTTCGAACGGCGACGGGGTTCGGTGCACACCGATGACGGTGAGGTCGAAGCCTGGCTGTACTGGGCGCCGGCAAGTTTCCTGGAGGGCCGTGTGCCGGAGTCGTCGGGTGACTGGTTTGCCCGTCCTCGCCCCGATTCGATGCCTGCGGCGCCGATGCCCGACGATCCAGGTCTGCATGCCGTGATGGACCGTCTGCGTGCGGAGAAGTTCACGTGGCTCTCGTCGACGCGGCCGGATGGTCGGCCTCACTCCGTGCCGATGTGGCACGTGGTGCACGGGAATCGCATCTGGTTTGCCACGCCGACGAATTCGGTGAAAGTGCAGAACCTGATCGTGAATCCGAGCGTCACCATTGCGCTGCCCGATCCGTCGGATGTGGTGATCGTCGAAGCGTGGGCCACCCGCCATCCGGAGATGTGGGCCGAGCTCGCTCCGATGTTCGAGGACCGCTATGGCTGGGACCCGAGCGCCGAGCCCGATGGATCGCATACGTTGATCGAAGCGTCGCCCATCCGCGTCCAAGCGTGGTTCGGCGAGACCGACCGCCACGAGTGGACCTTCTGAGTCCGCTCCGGATCGGGTGAATGGGGGGGGTCGCGTCTCACCTTTG
>CALBVR010000347.1 GCA_937969565.1 uncultured Acidimicrobiales bacterium
CCGATCATCAACACCCGCGACGAACCGCATGCCGATGCACGAAAGTACCGCCGGCTCCATGTCATCGCGGGCGACGCGAACATGGCAGAGGTCTCGACCTACCTGAAGGTTGGTACGACCGCGATCGTCCTCGGCATGGTCGAGGCCAATGCGATCTCCCGACTCTGGACCTTCGCCGACCCCGTCCGGGCGATGCAGCAGGTCAGCCTCGACCTGACCATGCGGGTACCACTCACGCTCGATGACGGCACGCGTGTGACCGCGCTCGAAATCCAGGAAGCGCTCGCCGCCGATGCCCGGAACTACGTCGACACGCACGGCACCGGTTACGTCGGTGGACCGGTGGCGCTCGATGTGCTCGATCGGTGGGAGCAGACGCTGGCGGCGCTGCGCCGTGATCCGATGGAGCTCGCCGACCAGCTCGACTGGGTCGCCAAGTACAAGTTGATGCAGGCCTATCGGGATCGCGACGACATGTCGTGGGACGATCCACGCCTGGCAGCGATGGACATCCAGTACCACGACATGCGGCCCGGCCGTTCGTTGGCCCGAAAGCTCGGTCTGCAGACGATCGCCGACCCTGCCCATGTGGAGGCAGCGGTCACCGACCCGCCCGAGGACACGCGAGCCTTTTTCCGGGGCGAGTGTCTTCGAAAGTGGGGCGATCAGATCGTCGCCGCGAACTGGGATTCGCTCGTGTTCGACGTCGGCATCGACCCGTTGCGCCGGATTCCGATGATGGAACCGACTCGGGGTACCCGCGCACACGTCGGTACCGTGTTAGAAGAAAGTGACACACCGCTGGAATTGTTGGAGCGGCTCCGAAGTTGACGGTGTGGCGACGCGCAGGAGGAACCAATGGCTGAACGTGAACAGCGCAAGAGGACGAGTCCCTCGGAGGACGAGCAGGTCGAGGAGATCCCGGCCAGCACCGAAACGGGCGAGAAGCTCAAGGCGGACATGGACGATCTGCTCGACGAGATCGACGAGGTTTTGGAGACCAACGCCGAGGACTTCGTGAAGAGCTACATCCAGAAGGGTGGCCAGTGACGCTTCCGCAATACGGTCCGGGCGCCGACCCGGGCCCGGACTTCACCGCGTTCCTTCGCCGCAACGGCATCGAGCCGATGCCCGTCGCGTCGCCGAACGCCCCGCATTCGCCCACCACGATCACGCACGGCACCACGTGCGTTGCCGTGCGGTACACCGATGGCGTGGTCATGGCGGGGGACCGCCGTGCCACCTCCGGAAACCTCATCTCGCATCGGTCGATCGAGAAGGTGTTCCCGGCCGACCGCCACAGCGCGGTTGCCATCGCCGGCGCAGCGGGCCCGGCCGTCGAAATGGTTCGGCTCTACCAGCTGCAGCTCGAGCACTACGAAAAGGTCGAGGGCGCACCGCTGAGCCTCGAAGGCAAGGCCAACCAGCTGAGCCAGATGCTGCGGGGCAACCTGCAGGCCGCGATGCAGGGACTGGCCGTCGTGCCGATCTTCGCCGGGTACGACGTGGCTCGCGAAACCGGTCGCCTCTTCGAGTTCGACATCACCGGCGGCCGCTACGAAGAGGCCGACTACGCAGCCACCGGCTCCGGTTCGCTGCACGCCGAGACGGTCGTCAAGGTCGGCTATCGCCGCAACATGAGCGCAGACGACGCAATCAACCTTCTTGCCCAATCGCTGTTCCAGGCAGCCGACGCCGACTCGGCGACGGGCGGTGCCGACAACCTGCGCGGCATCTATCCGATCATCGTGACCATCAGCGCTGAGGGCTACGAACGCGTCGCCGACGACGTCGTCGGAGAGCGGTTCGCGGCAATTGCCGAAGCGTTCTCCGCCAACCATCGGGAGGTCGAGGCATGACCACGCCGTTCTATGTCGCTCCGGAACAGATGATGAAGGACCGGGCGGACTACGCCCGAAAGGGCATTGCCCGGGGACGAAGCCTGGTCGCGATGTCGTATGCGGATGGCGTGTTCATCTGCGCCGAGAACCCGTCACAGACGCTCCACAAGGTCTCCGAGATCTACGATCGGATCGCCTTCGCCGGGGTTGGCAAGTACAACGAGTTCGATCAGCTCCGCATCGCCGGCGTTCGCCACGCCGACCTCAAGGGTTTCACCTACAGCCGCGAGGACGTCGAAGCCCGGAGCCTCGCCAACAACTACGCCCAGATGCTCGGCCAGACCTTCACCCACGAGATGAAGCCGATGGAGGTGGAGATCCTGGTGGCCGAAATCACCGATACACCGGGGGAGGAGCAGCTGTTCCACATCCTCTACGACGGAACGGTGATGGACGAGACGAACTTCGTCGTGCTCGGCGGAGATTCCGAGTCGATCACCACGACGGTCGCCGAGGGTTGGTCGGCCGGCATGTCCGCCCGCGATGCCCTCGAACTCTCCCGTTCGGCACTCGCCGGCCCGGACCGTGAACTCACCGACCACGCTCTCGAAGTTGCCATGCTCGACCGCAACGTCGGTCGCCGTGCATTCCGTCGCATCGCCGACACCGACATCGCCTCGCTCTGACGATCGGGCTGTCGACAAACCCTCAACTTCTGGCCGTTTCCCGCCGATTCGGACTGCATGGCCATCGGCGAAGAACCCACCAAGACTGACGAGGACTTTGCGCGCGATCTCGCATCCGCCGCGAGTACCGCTCGCACCCTGATCGGATACTCGATCGAGGGCGCGGCGGAAGCGATGGGGGTGGCTCCATCGATTCTGAGCGACGCCGAGACCGGCCATGCCCCAATCAACACCGTGATGCGGTTCCAGATGGAACAGCTCTACGGGGTCAAGCTCGAGAACTTCATCTCCAGCCGACCGGAGTGGAAGCCACGAACCCCGCTCGAATACAACGCCGAACAGGGCGTCCTTCGAGTGGGAACCCTGGGCGTTCGCTTCCGGGTCGGCATCGACGACAACGATGCCCTGTTGCGCGGCTTCAGTGCGGCGATTCGTCGACAGCGTCGCCTTCCACCGAGCGTTCCCCTCCGTCTGCGCGCCGCCGACATCCCGGTCCTCGCGACCCTTCTCGACCTCGAGGATCCGGAGCTCGATGAACGAGCCCAGTTCTGGTTCGGCCAGACCCCGGAGACGGCTCAGGGCTTCCGTCAGCTGCTGCGCATCGCAATGGTCGCTTCGCAGTCCGCTGCCTGATTCGCTGGGCCGACGACATCTGGTGATACCCGGGCTTGACCGCTCGTTGGCGCGCTCGTGCGGCTACGGTGGTCGACAATGAGGCGTCGCATCTACGGGATCGAGAACGAGTACGGCGTCACCTGCACGCTGGAAGGCCAACGTCGGCTCTCCCCTGACGAGGTCGCCCGCTATCTGTTCCGTCGCGTGGTCTCCTGGGGCCGGAGCAGCAATGTGTTCCTCGCCAACGGCGCCCGCCTCTACCTCGATGTCGGCTCGCATCCCGAGTACGCCACACCCGAATGCGACAACGTCTACGACGCCGTCGTGCACGACAAGGCAGGCGAGCGCATCCTCGAACAGCTCCTCATCGGTGCGGAACAGCGGTTGATCGAGGAAGGCATTCGCGGCGACATCTACCTGTTCAAGAACAACACGGACTCCGCCGGCAACTCCTACGGCTGCCACGAGAACTACCTGACGAGCCGACGCGACGATTTCGGGTCGTACTCCGAGGTCCTCATTCCGTTCCTCGTCTCGCGCCAGATCTACGCCGGCGCCGGCAAGGTGCTCCAGACCGCCCGCGGCGCCATGTATTGCATCAGCCAGCGTGCCGAGCACATCTGGGAGGGCGTCTCGAGCGCCACCACGCGCTCTCGTCCCATCATCAACACGCGGGACGAGCCGCACGCCGACGCGGAGCGGTATCGGCGCCTCCACGTGATCGTCGGCGACTCCAACATGAGCGAGTACACGACCTTCCTGAAGGTCGGCGCCGCATCACTGATGCTGCGCATGCTCGAGGAACCGAATGTCGTCCTGCGAGACATGACGCTGGAGAACCCGATACGGGCGATTCGCGAAATCAGCCACGACACGACCTGTCGACGTCGAGTCCGGCTCGCGAACGGGCGTGAAGCCTCAGCGCTCGAGATCCAGAGCGAGTACTTCGAGCGGGCCGTGCGGTTCGCCGAACACCACGAACTCGACCCGCTCGAAAAGCAGGCGCTCCAAATGTGGGAGCACTGTCTCACCGGTCTCGAGAGGGACCCGTTCAGCCTGGACCGGGAAGTCGACTGGGTGATCAAGCACAAGCTGATCGAGTCGTATCGGGAACGGCATGACCTTTCCCTCGCCGATCCACGGGTGGCGCTCGTCGATCTGCAATATCACGACATTCACCGTCAGCGGAGCCTGTTCTACCGGATGCAGCGCAAGGGGCTCGTCGAGCGCATCTGCGATGACCACGACATCGGTCAGGCGGTCGAGAATCCGCCGCAGACGACCCGGGCTCGCCTCCGTGGCGAGTTCATCCGTCGGGCCAAGGAACGTCGCCGGGATTTCACGGTCGACTGGGTGCACCTGAAGCTGAACGATCAGGCGCAGCGCACCGTGCTGTGCAAGGACCCGTTCCGCAGCCACGACGAACGCGTCGACAAGCTCATCGCTTCGCTCTAGACAGCAGGTGTAGAGACGCCAGTGCGGGTCGACCCCACGTCGGTTTTGCACCAGGTCCGTCAGCCGCGGCGATAGCGAGGCACCCGAGCGCCCGCCAGATGGCCCAGCCTTTGGAGCGACGCCAGGTTGCGTCATCAACCGTTGGCCTACAGGACGACCGAAATCGTTCAACAGCGTCGAGATTGGGAAGCACAATCCAGCCAGAGGCAAGGTCGATGGCTCGGTCGCCGGCGCACAGATCCCCGAAGTCAACCACGCCTGCGAGCGATCCGTCCCGCGTCAGGACGTTCGCTGGGTGGAGGTCTGCGTGGACCCAGACTCGCGGCTCGGACCATTCGGGGGCGGCAACAGCGTCGTTCCAAATCGACCGGACGTGCTGCGGGTCAGGGAGTGCTTGGCTTGCCGGACAAGCCGCCAGACACAGTGGCTCAAGGAGGTCGAGCTGCCGCTCCACGTGAGACGCAACGTGTGCCAGAGCGCCTCCACGTACGCGGCCACCGGGGGCGTCAACTGGTGCCGGTCGGTTCAGAGACGTCAGGAACTCGGCAAGTTGGTCGGCGGCCGTCCCATCATCCGTGACCGGAGCAAGGTCAGCCGGAGAGCCAGACACCCACGCGGCCACAGTCCATGGGTGCGGATACTGAGCGGACGGCCGACCAAGCCGAAGTGGCACGGGCACGGGGAGAGACAGCTCTGGCGCAAGCGCTGGCAGCCAGGTGTATTCCTTCACGAGAAGTGCATCGGCGATCTCTGTCTGCCAAGGGAGCCGAACCACGAGGTCGTCCCCGAGTCTCCAGAGTTGGTTGTCCCAACCAGCGGAGCCGAAGACCAATCGCCGATCTGCAAGATCGGGATGTTGTTGCCGCAAGAGCGTTCGCACCTGCTCCACGGTCAGGTCAACGCCGTTCGCCATCGAATGAACCTACTACTCGGGATGCATAGGAGGAGTGGTGCACTCGCCTTCCCGAGCCGGTCAGTATGCTGCGGCTGTGTCGAAACTTGAACGCCTCCTGAAGCTGCTCGCCGTGTTGCTCGACACGATGATCCCGCTCACGGCCGAGGAGATTCGCGCCAAGATCGGTGGCTATCCCGACGCCCAGGCCTCGTTCCGTCGGGCATTCGAACGAGACAAGGACGACCTCCGGCAGCTGGGCGTGAACGTTCGCGTCGAGTCCGTTCCCGGAACCGATCCGCCCATCGACGGGTACCGCGTGGACGCCGACGAGTACGCCGGGAAGGACCCCGGGCTCGAGGCGGACGAACTGGCCGCGCTGCACCTTGCGGCGGCGCTCGTTCGGTTCGATGCATCCCCGGATTCGGCCATTCGCAAACTCGGTGGCGCCGAAGGCGGGGCCGACGCACCAGAAGCGCTGGCCACGGTGCCCTCGTCCGAGGAAGCTGCGCAGCTCTCCGCCGCAATCGCCGAGCGACGCGCCGTCACCTTCACGTATCGGGCCCTCGAACGGGTACTCGAACCTTCCCGCCTGAGTTTCAAGCGAGGTCACTGGTACGTGTCCGGCTTCGATCGCACGCGAGAGGCCGCACGCGTGTTCCGCCTGGACCGGATCGAAGGCGCGCTCACCGCCGGTGCGCCGGACGACTTCGAACCGGTCTCGGCCCGAGGGCCGGAACTGACGCGTACGTGGGAACTCGGCGATGAAACGCCGGTCACCGCACGCGTTGCCATCGATGCGGATGAGGCCATCTGGGCCCAGGTGCATCTCTCCCCGGAGGAGATCGCCGAGACGGGAGAGGACGGGAGCGTGGTCGTGGAAGTGACCGTGCGCAACACCGGTGCCTTCCGCAGCTGGGTCCTCGGTTTCATGGACAACGCCGAAATCCTGTCACCGCCCGAGCTCCGCACCATGATGCGTGAGTGGTTGGCCGAAGCAGACGGAGCGGTCGCATGAGCCGCATCAACGCCACCGACCGAATGGCCCGACTGATCGCAGCGATTCCCTGGATCGTCGCGCAGGATGGCGCCCCGCTCGACGAAATCGCTGAACGCTTCGACTACCCCCGTGACCTGTTGCTCGATGACCTGCAGGACGTCGTCTTCTACGTCGGTGTGCCTCCGTACACGCCGGACACGCTGATCGAGGTCCACATCGACGACGACCTCGTGTGGATCAACTACGCCGACTGGTTTTCGCGCCCGATGAAGCTGTCGAACGGCGAAGCCCTGGCGCTGCTGACGGCCGGAGAAACGGTGTTGGCGTTCGATCGCCAGGACGAGGCCGGCGCGCTCGCCCGTGGACTCACCAAGCTCAGGCTCGCCACCGGAATCGACGCCGATGCACTCGAGGTGCAACTCGGTGCCGCCGACGACTCCGTGCTCCGCGACCTTCGCCAGGCCGTCGCCGACGGCGTTTGCGTCGACATCGTCTACTACTCGTTCGCCCACGATGAACGAACCGAGCGGCGCATCGAACCGTTCCGCTTCTTCCCGGCGGATGGCCACTGGTACGTGGCGGCGTGGTGCCACCGCGCGCAGGGGGAGCGGGTCTTCCGGCTCGACCGCATCGAGCGGCTCACCGTCAGCAGCGACCCGATCACCCACTCGCTCGAAGTCGACCCGGAGGCGCCGTTCTCGATCGAGCGTGCACCCCGGGCGGTGGTGCGCATGCCAACCGAGCAGCTTTCCGTGCTCGAACAGAGCCCGCACGACGATCTCACGCCCGTCGACGAGACCACGGTCGAGGTGACCCTTCCCGTGTCGTCGATGCGTTGGCTCGAACGTCTGCTGCTTCGTGTTGGTGCCGGCGCTGAGGTGGTTCGCCTCGACCCGGAACTCGGCAGCCTGGACCTGGCCGCAGCCCGGGCTCGGGTGCGGAACCGCTACGCGGACTGAGCCCTTCGGGCATACCTCACAGGATCCAATTCGTTCGGTACGCTTTGTTTCCTGTGGCTGACGCGAACGACCAGATGACCGGCGCCTCTGCCGACGACTCCGAGTGGATCAAGAGCCTCGTGGCCGAGGCGCTTCTCCGGGCATCTGACGACGAGACCCCAGGCGCCGGCAGCACACCGCCCGCCGTCGCATCGGCTGACGCCACAACGCCCACAATCCCGAACCCTGTGCCGGAAACGAGCACGCCCGTCGACCCGGTCGTGCCCACTGCGCCGATCGACCCCATTGCGGCCGTCACTCCGACGTCGGTGCCAGTCAATCCGGCACCCGCCACGCCCGCAGCGACTCCCATCGCTTCAACCGCTGAGCCTGTTGGTCCGGCACCTGCGGTTGCCGCTCCGGAGCCTGTCACCGCTGTGTCGACCGCACCGCCGGCCGAGACCATCCCGCCGACCACGCCATTCGCGACAGGGGCGTCCCCGCTCGTCGTCGGACGACGCACCATGGATCCTGACGCCGCCGTTGCCGACGCGATTCCCGGCTTCTCCAACACCTCGACCGGTTTGGGCACGGCAACGCTCAGCGATCCCGGCACGGGAGGGTTCGGTTCGGACGCTGTCGCCGCGGACGCCGATCCGGTCATGGTCGAAGCCGACGCCACGACAGAGGGATTCCGATCATCCGACATCCGCACCGTGCTCGAGTGGCTGGCCGTCATCGTCTCGGCCCTTGCCGTCGCACTGCTCATCAAGGCGTTCGTCCTCCAGGCATTCTGGATTCCATCCGAGTCGATGGAGACCACCGTCAACAAGGGCGACCGCATCCTCGTCAACAAGGTCAGCTATCGGTTGCACGAGGTCCGACGTGGCGATCTCGTCGTCTTCAAGAAGCTCCCGGGTACTCCCGGTGACACCGAGGACCTCATCAAGCGGGCGATCGCGCTGCCCGGCGAGACGATCGAGGTTCGAGCCGACGGACGGATCTACATCTGGGGTGCGGGCGAGACCGCAGCCGATGCCCTGCTGCTCGAGGAACCGTACCTCGACCCCCAGAACGAATTTCTTGCTGGCCCATCGGCCAGCGATGCGTTGTCCGTCGACATCTGGGACGAACGCTGTGTCAACCAGCCACGTACACCGGGACGGTGCACCTTGGCGGACGATCAGCTGTTCATGATGGGCGACAATCGAAACTCGTCATCGGACAGCCGGTTCTTCGGGCCGATCACCGAAGACCTGATCGTGGGTCGGGCGTTCCTGCGCATCTGGCCGCTCGGCGACATCAGCTCCCTTTAATCGCCGATTCGGCGATGGCCTCCATCATCACGTCGGTGTGGTCCGAGTAGACGCCGTCGACACCCATGCGAAGCAGGCTGTCCAGGATCCGCCGGTGCTGCGCATCCCAACCGAAGCACAACCGTTCGAAGCGGTGGAACAGCGTGACCATCCCCCCGGTCCATTCCTGCTGACGCAGGTTGACGGCATCGATTCCCGCTTCCGCCAGCTGCGCCGCCCGTCGTTCCGGTCCGGCCGACATGTGTTTGAGTGCCGTCGAGTCGACGAGACGCACGTGTTCATCGATCGAACGCCACTCGGCGAGCCGTTCCCAGTCCGGGTGACAGAGATAGAGACGATTTCTCGTCACCGGTGACAGCTCACCGGCCCAATCGAGCAGCGGCAGCATTGCCGCGTCGTCTTTGATGTCGATCGACAGATCGATGGTGGCCGGAACCCGTTCGAGCAGCTCCGGAAGGGTGATCATCGTGTCGGGAAGCTCGCTTCGGGTGAGCGAAGCGATCGGCCGGCGGCGCAACCCGATCGTTCGGTCATGGGTGAGCATCAGCAAACCGTCGGCGCTCAGCCACACGTCCGACTCGATTCCCGTGGCCCCCAGACGAACCGCCAGGTCGAACGCCTCGGGGGTGTTCTCGGGCGCGTGTGCCTTGGCGCCGCGGTGGGCGAAGCCGATCGGTGGGTTCAAACGGGAGGGGAGCCGGAGCGACATCCCTCCATCATCGCCGATCGGACGGCCAAACCGTTGGTTTTCCGGGGTTTGAGCGGTCGTTGTGACCAGATTGTGTGAGCGCGACGACCCACCGCTCGAGAGGTGAAATAGTCCACCCGATCCTCAAGGCAAATCCCACACGGGCCGAATAGTTCCTTGTAAGCAAAGTGGGGTTTTCGCACATGGCAACCATTCGAGCAAGCTGTCCAGACTGCGGCGACGTCGAGCTGACCACAGCCGACGTCCGAGTCCGAGTCTGTCTGGACGACGACCGCGGTGAATATCGATTCACCTGTCCCATCTGTTCGATGGTGGTCGTGAAGCCGGCGGAGCATCGCACGATCGACCTGTTGGTCGCCTCCGGCGTCCAGATGGACACGTGGACGCTACCGGCCGAACTGTTCGAGACCCGGAGCGGTCGACAGATCAGCCACGACGACATTCTCGACTTCCATCGCATGCTCAACGACGAGGATGCGACTGCTGCGGCCCTTTCGGCCATCAGCAACGGCAGCTGATTCGGAGCGGGGCGAGGGGCATCGCCCCCGCCCAACTCGCCCCTCCCGGCGAGCCGCCGGCCCCGGCCACTCGGGGTAGACTCACACCATGTTGAACATCGGTGGTGGGGAACTCCTCATCATCTTCCTGGTGGCTCTGATCGTGCTCGGTCCGGGCAAGCTTCCCGAGGCGGCCCGCCAGGCCGGCCAGGTCATGCGCGAGTTCCGTCGTATCTCCAGCGGATTCCAGCGAGAGATGCGTCAGGCGATGAACGATCCCGTCGGTGCGGCCACCAAGTCGGCCACCAAGAGCGTCGAAGCCTCGGCGAAGCCCGTTGAAGCGATCGCCGCTCCTGCGGACGTCACCGAAGAGGCAGAGCTCCCCGACATCGAGACGCCGGCCGCCGAGACCTCCTGGTCTGGCGATGACCCCGAAACCCGTCAGGCTCGGGCCGAGAGCATCGCAGCTTCGGCTCCGGCGACGCCGATCAACCCGGACGCCGACCCGTTCATCTCGAAGGTTTCCGATCCGTTCGCGGCTGCGCCCAGCCACGCCGGGGATGACGACGCTGAGGGGCTCCCGAGCGATCGATGACGGAAACAGAAGAACGCCCGCAGGGCGAGATGACGCTCATCGAGCACCTGGAGGAACTGCGCACCCGCATTCTCCGCGCGGCCATGGCAATCACCGTCGGCGCGATCGTCTGCTTCATCTTCCGCGGCCAGATCATCGACGCCATCATCGAGCCCTACTGTCAGTCGCTCCCGGAGCGTGACAACGATGGTTTCGTGTCGCAGGAGAACTGCCGACTCTTCCAGACGGAGCCGCTCGAAGAGTTCAGTCTCGTCTTCACCATCGCCGCATACGGCGGCTTCATCCTGGCGATTCCCGTCGTGCTGTGGCAGGTGTGGAAGTTCGTCGTTCCCGGCCTCTACCCGCACGAGCGTCGCTGGGCGATCCCGTTCGTCTTCAGCGGCGCATCGCTGTTCCTGTTCGGGTCGGCGCTTGCCTACTGGAGCATCCCGCGTGCCCTCGACTTCCTGCTCAACTTCGGTGGCGATCGTATCGACAGCCTGTTGACGCCGGGGCCCTACATCGCGTTCGTCGTCAAGATGCTCGTCGCCTTCGGCCTCGGTTTTCAGTTTCCGCTCGTACTGATCTTCCTGCAGCTGGTCGGCGTCGTGTCCACACAGACGTTGAAGTCCGGCCGCCGTTACGCCGTGGTGGGCATCGTCGTCCTCGTTGCGATCCTGACCCCGAGCGGCGACCCGATCACGCTGATGGTCCTCTCGGTGCCGATGTACATCTTCTATGAGGCTGCGGTCCTGTTCGGCATCATCCGAGCCCGCAAGGAACGCAAGAAGGCCGCCACGGCCGCCTGATGGCCGCCACCTTCGACGGGCCACCGCGCTCCTTCGATCTCGACCGCTTTCAGGTCGATGCCATGGACCACCTCGACGCGGGCCGGTCGGTCGTCGTGTCGGCACCGACGGGTAGTGGGAAGACGTGGGTGGCCGAGTACGCGATCGCCCGAGCTGCGTCCCAAGGCCGGAGAGGCCTGTACACCACGCCGATCAAGGCACTTTCGAACCAGAAGTTCCGCGATCTTCGAGGTTGGATGGGGCGTGACAACGTCGGCCTGTTGACCGGTGACAACTCGATCAACGGCGATGCGAGCGCTGTCGTCATGACCACCGAAGTCCTGCGCAACATGCTGTATTCGCAGCCGGAGCGTCTCGACAGCACCGACGTCGTCGTCATGGACGAGGTGCACTATCTGCAGGACAACTACCGGGGACCTGTCTGGGAGGAGGTCATCATCCACCTGCCGTCCCACATCCGTCTCGTCGCGCTCAGCGCCACCGTTTCGAACGCGGATGAACTGGCCGAGTGGATCTCGACCGTGCACGGCCCCTGTGAGGCGGTCACGGAAACGACCCGACCGGTCCGGCTGCAGAACAATTACCTGATCGGGGAGAAGAAGAGTGGCCGGCTCCACATGCTTCCCACGCTCCGCAAGGGCCGCACGAACCCCGAGGGCCGCAAGTACGACCCGCAACGCAGTGGCGGCCGGGAGAAGCGGCGGAATGGGCCGCCGCAACGCCGACCCTGGCGAACCCCACGACGGCCAGAGGTCATCACCGAGCTCCGCCGCCGCAACCTGCTTCCCGCGATCACCTTCATCTTCAGCCGGGCGGGCTGTGAGGACGCCGTCGACGCCGTTCGGACCGCTGGCATCCGTCTGACCGACGACGCCGAGGCGCAGCGGATCACCGAACACGTCATGTTGCGCACCGGCCACCTCAGCGAAACGGATCGAGCGGCCCTGCGATGGGACACCTGGCTCGCCGGCTTGCAGGCAGGTGTCGCTGCGCATCATGCGGGAATCGTGCCGCTCTTCAAGGAGACAGTCGAGGAACTGTTCACCATGGGTCTGTTGCGAGCCGTCTTCGCCACCGAAACGCTTGCGCTCGGAATCAACATGCCGGCGCGAACCGTCGTCATCGAGAAACTGTCGAAGTTCACGGGCGAGCATCACGAAACGCTCTCACCCGGCGACTACACGCAGCTGACGGGACGGGCGGGCCGCCGAGGCATCGACGACGAGGGCCATGCAGTGGTGCTGTGGACGCCGTTCACGACCTTCGACGAGGTGTCCGGGCTGGCCAAGAGCCGCGCCTTCGAGCTTCGCTCGGCGTTCCGCCCCACGTACAACATGACCTGCCATCTCGTGGAGCGGTACACGCGCAAGGAAGCCGAAGAACTGATGAGCCGTTCGTTCGGCCAGTTCCAGGCGAATCGAGCGATCGAGTCCCTGCTCGAACGACGGGCCGTGCTCGAACAGCGGCTTGGCCAGACGACCGAAGAAGGCCTCGCCAGCGCCGATCGCTCGGAGATCGACGACGCCCTCAGTCGTCTCCGCCCCGGCGACGCGATCGACGTCGGCCGGGTGGTGGCCGTGCTGTCCGTTTCGTGGCGCCGCCGTGCCGTCAAGGTCGAGGTGTTGGACCGCGATGGCGAGCCGCACACGCTCGATGCCGACGCACTGACCGAACCACCGCTCGTGGTGAAGTCGCTGCGCCTACCGGAGCCGTTCAACCCGCACAGCCGATCCCATCAACATGACCTGGTCGGCCAACTCCGTTCGCTCAAGCGTCGAGCCACCCGGACGAAGTCCTCTGCTCCGACCGCTCCCGAGCCGTCGAGCTCGCCGTGGCGCAACGAGGAGACCACTCAGACCCGACGGGAACTCAAACGCGTGAACGCCCGCATCGCCCGGCGTCGTGGCCAGCTGGCCGAACGATTCGGCTCGGTCGTTGCGTTGCTCACCGAGCTCGGCCACATCGACAAGTGGACCCTCACCGAACGGGGCAGCATCCTGCTCGGAACGTTCCATGAGCTCGACCTCGTCCTCGTCGAGTCGCTCCTCGCCGGCCACCTCGACGACCACGACCCGGCGACGCTCGCCGGTCTGGTGTCTGCCTTTGTTCACGAACGACGACGCAACGACGACCCGCCGCCAGAGTGGTACTCGACTCCCGCCGCAGAAGCATCGATGCGAGGCATCGAACAGATACTCGCTCGGATCCAGCGCCTGGAGTCTGCCCACGGCCTCCCCGAGAGCCGCGACATCGACCCCAGCCTGTTCGCGGCAACCCATGGCTGGGCGGCTGGAGGCGGCCTCGGCGACATTCTGGACGAGGAGGACTTGTCCGGGGGCGATTTCGTGCGCTCGATGAAGCAGGTGCTCGACGTCGTCTCCCAGGTCGCCGTCGTCGCCCCGAACCCCGGCACGCGCCGCGCCGCGTCCGCCGCCGTCGACATGATGCAACGTGGCATCGTCGACGCTCCGATGGAGGAGGACGACGCTGACGCCACCGACGGAGCCAACGGGTGACCATCGAGAAGGGCGAGGATTGGGGCGGTCGCGGCCGACTCCCAGCCGGCGGTCCTGTCGTCGATTCGGACGCTGACCTCGCCGCCCGGTGGTCCGCCGGGGTGCCGGACCTCATCGTTGGCCTCACGTCCGGGGATCTGCACCGCACCGTGGGCGGGCGGGGCAGTGCAGAGCAGCTCCGCTCCGAGGAGCGGACGGTACTTCCGATCGACGTCGGTGTCCTCACGCTGCCGGACGGGTCGCACCTGCCGTTCGTTGCCCATGTCCTTCGACGGCGCCGCTTCTGGGCGGGCACCACGCTCGCGATCATGAACGCCAGTTTCTTGGGGGAGTGGAACGTTGCCCCGCGGGGCCATCCGAACGACGGTCGCCTTGATGTCGTCGAAGCATCGCTGTCGTTTTCGGACCGGCGAAAGGCGTTGAGCCGGCTGCCCTCCGGCGCGCACGTGCCCCATCCGAACATCTCGATCCGCCGCCTGAAGCGCGGCACGTTCGCGGTGGCATCCGGCGATCGGCTCATCGTCGACGGCGAGGCGGTCGACACGTCGGGGACAATCGAGTGGTCGGTTGTGTCTGACGCGCTCTCGATCGCCATCTGACGCTCCTCAGGGCGCCGGAGATTTCGGTCCCCGATCCGTACACGGACACCCACGGCCCCGTAGCATCAGGCGCCGTGGGCGCATACGACGTAGAAGAGTTCACCCCGGCTGAAGCCGACGTCCTCCGGCGGTACTTCACCAACCTCGATCAACCGGTGTTCGCGCTGGTCAATCTCCCAGAAGTGGTGAAGGGCGCACTGTTCGCCCGCTACTCACGGTCCCACAAGAGCCTCCGTCGACTGTTTCTCGAAGAGTTCGTCGATGACCTCGACATCAGTGGCGACGAGTCGATCGATGCCACCACGGGCCTGCGTCGAGCCGAGGAGCTCTACGACCGGGTGTTCTTCCAGTACGGCGACGATTCCGTCGCCCAACTCGGCGGTGTCCACCTCGCCTGTGAGCAAGCCTCGAACGTGCTCACCAAGGTCCTCGAGTGGGGCCGCATCATGTCCTACCTCGAACAGTCGACCCGGTACATCCGCTACGACGAGCGCCTGGGCGGCCGTTACCGCTTCTATCGGGACGACGACATCCTGAACTCCACACTCGGCACCCGCTACATCGGCGAAATGG
>CALBVR010000348.1 GCA_937969565.1 uncultured Acidimicrobiales bacterium
CACCGTCGTGAACCCGGAGGTCGACCCGACCTGGCGGTTCATGACCCTCGATTGGGACGGCAAGATCCGCATGGACTGCTCCTCGCCGAACGCGATGGCATCGCTCGTCGCGGCCCGCGCCGAATACGACATCGCCACCGGAAACGATGCCGACGCCGATCGCCACGGCATCGTCACCCCCGACCACGGCCTCATGAACCCGAACCACTTTCTCGCGGTTGCCATCAACCATCTGTTCGCGAATCGCCCCAACTGGGGTGCGGGCACGGCGATCGGCAAGACCCTCGTCTCGTCGTCGATGATCGATCGAGTCGCCGCCGACCTCGGACGCACGCTCATCGAGGTCCCGGTGGGATTCAAATGGTTCGTCCCCGGCCTGATCGACGGCTCGGTCGGATTCGGCGGCGAAGAGTCTGCCGGAGCGTCCTTCCTTCGACACGACGGCACGGTGTGGAGCACCGACAAGGACGGCCTGATCCTGTGTCTGCTTGCAGCCGAGATCCAGGCAACCACCGGGTCCAGCCCGAGCGAGCACTACGCCCAGCTCACGGCACGACACGGCGAACCCGCCTACCAGCGGATCGACGCGCCCGCGAACCGCGACCAGAAGGCCAAGCTGAAGGCCCTCACCCCCGACCAGGTCACGGCATCCGAGGTTGCCGGCGAGTCGATCACGGCGATCCTGACGAACGCCCCGGGCAACGACGCCGCCATCGGCGGGCTGAAGGTCCAGACCGAAAACGCGTGGTTTGCCGCTCGTCCGTCGGGCACGGAAGACGTCTACAAGATCTATGCGGAGAGCTTCCGTGGTCCCGAGCACCTCGCCACGGTGCAGGCAGAGGCGAAGCAACTCGTGGACGACGTCCTCGGCTGATTTCCGTCGAATCTCACGGATTCGGGCGGTTTTCGCGCGCTGCGGTTCGCGGCGCGCGAAGAGACCTTTTCATCGATTTCCTCTTTAGCGCGACTTCTTGACGGCGAGTAGCGTCCTCCGTCGGACGGATAGATGCAGAAGAGGGCTAGTTTTCATGACCGATACCCCGCCAAATGACAACGAAGGCGTAGACGGACTCGCCGATCGAGCAAAAGAGATGCTCGATCGAGTCAAGGGCGGCACCGCTGACGCCGCCGACGCCGGCGACGGCCTTGCCGACAAGGCAAAGTCCGCGCTGAGCGGAATCACCGACAAGGCAAAGGACGCCGTTTCGGGCGCCGGTGACGCCGTGGACAACACAGTCGACGCAGGCGCCGCCGTGCTCTCCACCTCGGGAGGTGCCACATCCCCGGACCATCCCTATGGTCCCGGATCGGCCGCACCGCTGGCCGACAAGCGCGAGATGCCGGCCTGCCACCCAATCAAGGGCAACGTCGACTCGATGCTCTACCACCGTCCCGACAGCCAGAACTACGGCGCCACGATCGCCGAGGTCTGGTTCGACTCCCCCTCTGCTGCTGAAGCCGCCGGATTCACCCTCTCCCCCACGCACCCCGCTGCATCGAGCGCTTCGGACTACGAGCCGGGCGGCTCGGGTCACCCGTGCTCCGTCGCCGACGTGAACGCTGGCCGCTCTGCGGTCGCCGCCAGCCTCGGCGGTGTCGCTGCGGGCGGAGCGAGCACGGTCGCCGGAAACCTCGATGCCGACGCTGATGTTGCCGGCGACGCAGGCGCGTCGATGGCCGACAAGGCTGCGGATGCTGCCGGAAACACGACCGCAAAGGTCGCTGGTGCTGCCGCAGGTGTCGCCGGAGGCGTCGCTGCCGCTGGTGGCGGCCTCGCCGATCGGGCGAAGGGCCTCGTGTCTTCGGCCAAGGACAAGCTCGATGGCGACGACGACGCAGACGCCGACAAGGGCGCTGGCATCGGTGGAAAGCTTGCCGGCGCAGCCGGTGGTGCCGCCGCAGCCGTTGGCGGTCTCGCCGGCAAGGCGAAGGACGCTGCGGGCAACGCAGCCGAGTCCGTGCAGGACGCAGTGTCCGATGGCGTCGATGCCGTCAAGGACACCGCCGACGATGGCGCCGCAGCCGTTTCCTCGAGCGCTGCCGCCGCTGGCGCAGGCGCAGCGGCCGCAGGCGCGACCGTTTCGTCCACCACGACAACCGTGTCCGGCGGCGGAGCTGCCGGCGGTGCCGGTGGATCTGGCTCCGGAGGCGGAGGCGGCGGCTGGTTCGGCGACGATGACGACGACGAAGAGAAGCTCTTCGCCGACATCCCGCTGTCCGGTACGGCACAGATCTTCGGCCTTGGCCTGCTCGCTGCCGCGATCATGCTCTTCGGTTCCTCGGTCTGGGGCTTCTTCTTCCCCGGCGACGACGCTGCGACCGCAAGCGAGTCCATCGTTGCCGCCGACGAAGGCCCATGTGCCGACGTGCTCGACGAGCTCGACGACGACGACTCGGTCAGCCGCGACGATCTCAGCGATGTTCGCTGCGAGTTCCGCAACGGTCAGGTCATCCTGACCGGCGACGTGTCCGACCTGGCCACGAAGACGAACATCGGCACGGTTGCCGGCGGCGCAACGCTCGGCGGTGCGCTCATCGCCAACGAGCTGAACTTCGACGACGCGGATGACGCCGACGAGACGGAGGTGGCCGCCGAGACGACGACCACCGCCGCACCGGAGACGACCACCACGACGACCGAGGCACCGGAGACCACGACGGCTGCACCGGAAACCACGGCGGCTCCCGAGACGACGACGGAAGCGCCGGCCACGACGGCCGCCGCCCCGTACACGATGTGGCAGGCACTCAATGACTCCGGTGAAGCCGGGCAGTTCGCTGCCGTCGGTGCCGCACTCGGACTCCAGGCCGACCTCGAGGCTCTTGTCGACGAGGACGGTGTCGAGGTGAACCGCACGCTCTTCGCTCTCAGCGATGAGTCGATGGCGCTGCTCGACGTGCCCGCACTCGCAGCAGATCCGGAAGGCGCCACGGCGCTCGTCGGCTACCACTTCATCGATCAGCGACTCTCGGCCGCCGATCTGGCGGAGCGCGATGGCCAGGCGATCATCACCCGCACCGGTCTCCCGATGACCATCACGGTCGACGGCGACGACATCCTGCTCAACGGCAACAGCTTGGTGATCAGCTCGGACATCGAAGCCGACAACGGCATCATCCACATCATCACGCCGGCACTCACGCCGCCGACGATCAACGAGGTCATCGACCTTGAGAACATCGAGTTCGAGGTGAACTCGGCGGTCATCACCGCAGCCGGTCAGACCGAGCTGCAGAAGGCCATCGACTTCTTCGCCGCCAACCCGACGGTCACGGCCCGCATCGAGGGCCACACCGACACGGACGGCAACGACGTCTCGAACCAGGCGCTCTCCGAGGCCCGGGCCGAGTCGGTCAAGGCATTCCTCGTCGACAACGGTGTGAATGGCGACAACCTGGACACGATCGGCTTCGGCGAGACGCAGCCGATCCTCGACGCCAACGGCGCTGAGGACAAGGCGGCCAGCCGCCGCATCGAGTTCAACGTGCGCTAGCGAATTGCGGGCTTCGGCCCGAACAACTCAGCCCGATCGTTCGCCGAGGATCCAATCCCGCGATCGATCGGGCTCGAGTTCGTTTTGGAGGTATTCGTCGAGTCGATCATCCAGGGATGGATCATGGGCCGCCCAGCTCTCGTAGAGCGAGGTGGGGTCGGGGGCAACGAAGCCGGGCTGGATCTTCTCCGCCTCGTACTGCGCCTGACGGATCAGTTCCGAAGCGTGCTGCTTCGCAGACTCGAGGATCTGGTTCCGACGCTCCTTGGCGCCCCGAGCGTCAGCCTTGATCGCACGCACGGCGCGGTGGACCCGCAGGAGCTGTTCCTCCGCCAACCGGCAACGTTCCTCGGCATCAGCCAGGGCGGCCCGAAGGTTCTCGTTGTCGGCCGCAAGATCGCCGGAATCGGCGTCAACCGTCACGACCAGACGGTCGTGTTCAGAGTTCGTGTCCATCACGGCAATCCATCGGCGGATCCGGCGATTTCATGAACATCCGGCCATGGCGATTTGGCGGCGTGCCCATGACAGAACACGCACGAAACGGCTCATATTGACCCGGGTACGCGCCGATGAGGCAAGAGCACGCCTTATCAACATCGACAGCGGTGCCGATCCCGGCAGACCGGCACCAGGAGTCTCACCATGACCGACAACACCGAGCGCGAATGGCCCACATTCGGCGACATCCTCAATGAGCTCAACACCCTCGGGCACCTGAGCCAGGTCTCCACTTCCGTTGACACCATCGCAGAACCGATGGTCGCTCAACCGGTGACGGCCGCCCCTGTGACGCCACAACCGGTGATCACGCCCGAGCCGGTCGCTGCCGCACCGATCGAGACGCTCGACGCTTCGGCCGCCGCAATCGCGCCGACCGCCCCGGCGATCGATCACGACATCGTCGTGCCGATCCTGCCTCCGTCGTCGCTCGACACGAGCCTGCTTGCCGGACCGAGTTCCGACTCGGCCGAAGCTGCGCTCGACACCTCAGCGCTCGAGCCGCTCGCTCCGGCGCCAGACGTTGATGCCCTCGTCGAGTCGGCTGACGTGCTGCCGATCACCGACACCGAAGCGGATGCCGGTTCCGTCTTCGATGCCCCGGCGCTGTCCGAGGTCGCCGACGTGACCCCGATGACCTTCGATCCAGTCGAGATCGAGCCGGTCGAGATCGAGACCCCCGAACTGCTCGACCCGATGGCCTTCGAGAACCCGGCACCGGTCGAGCCCCTCACGTTCGAGGCGCCGGCAGCGGCGTTTGAGCCGATGACGTTCGAGCCGGTCGAAATCGAGACCCCGGAACTGCTCGACCCGATGGCATTCGAGAACCCGACGCCGGTCGAGCCTGCGCCGCTTGAAACGCCGGGCTTCGAGCCCATGGTCTTCGACACCCCGGGCTTCGCCACCGAGGAAGTCAGCATGGATTGGGCCGAGACTGCACTCGAGCAGGATCCGCCATTCACCGGTGAGGCACCGGGCAGCGTCATCCAGTTCGATCCTTCCGGAGCCGACCTCGCTCCGGCTCCCGAGGCGACGGCACCGGTTGCCCCCGCAGAGGAGTTCACCTCGACTGATTGGTCCACGGGAATGGAGCCGTCCACGGGAGTGGAGCCGGCCGAGGACGGCAACTTTGATTCGGTCGCCACGGCCGACGCCATTGAAAGCGACCTTCAGGATCTCTTCGCCCTCGACCAGTCCGTGTCCGAGGAAAACTTCGACGCCTTCATGGGCGACGCACCGACCGAGGCGATCGACGATGCTCCGGTGGCCGATGTGGTGCCGCTGCATCCGCCGACCGAGGAGAACGAGGAAGTCTTCGGACTGGACGCCGTGTTCGATCCGGCCGCCCCGGTGCAGGAAGACCCGATCCAACCATGGGTCGGCGTCCAGCACGAGGACGAAGAGCACGAAGATCCCTGGGCCTACATGCGCCCGGATGAAGCCGAGGACATCAAGGGAGGCTTCTGGGCGAACCGTCCGAAGTTCTTCGGTGGTTCCGAGCGCAAGGCCAAGAAGGCTGCCCGTCAGCAGGCTGCTGCTGCCTCGGAAATGCGCACGGACGAGAACGGTCCGATCTGCCCGAACTGCAACGAGATCGGCCAGGTCGACCTGGACGATCCGGTCGGTGGGAAGATCCACGCCAGCTGCCAGAGCTGTGGCCACGTGTGGTCACAGGCATCGGACGCAGCGATGCAGAGCGAATCCGCCTGACCCTCGTCCCGTGATGTCCGGCGCTCAGCCGAACAGCGCCATCCACTGCTCGGCTGAGGGCGGGGCGAACACCATGTTGTTCGCCCGCGTCTCGCCCATCGTCGCCGACGGCATCGGCGAGTACTGGTGGCCCGGGAACAGGATTGCGTCATCGGGCACCTTCGACAGGACCTTGGTGAGGCTCTGATACAGCTGTTCCGGATCGCCGCCCGGAAGGTCGGTACGGCCGCAGCCCTGAAGGAACAGCGTGTCACCGGCAACAAGGCGGTTCTCCACGAGGAAGGACTGCGAGCCGGGCGTGTGGCCGGGCGTGTGCAACAGCTCGATCGTGATTGCGCCGACGTCGATGGAGCCGCTTCCGCCGTGCGTCTGGAGCTCGGCGTCGGTCAGGCCGGTCACCTTCTTGACGTACTCGGCCTCGTCCGCCTGAACGTGGAGGGGTACGGAGGTGTGCGTCAGCAGCTCGGCCGCGCCGGACACCTGGAACCCCATCATTGAGCCGCCCACGTGGTCGGCGTGGTAGTGCGTGCCGAGCATTCCCGTACACGTCATGCCATCGGCTTCGAGCACCGCGAGAATGCCGGCGGGGTCGTAGGCCGGGTCGACGATGACGGCTTCGCCGGTCTCGCGATCCCCGATGAGGTACACGAAGTTGACCATCTGCTGGGCAACCGGATCGTTCGTGGCGAAGTCTCGTCCGGAAAGAAGCTGGCGGAAGTACAGGCGATCTTCGGTCATCGCCTCATCGTAGGTGGTCCGTCGTGGTCGATCAGTCGTCGGCGGAACGCCAGGCGGCTTCGGCGCGGGCTGCGATGTCTCGAGCCGGCAGATCCAGGACGGTTGCCGCCCGCACGACATCGTCGTGTTCGGCCTTGTGGCGGTGGGCGGTGACCTTGATGCGGATGGCCTGGCCGTCCACTTCGACCGTGTCGACGCGTCGCTCGGCCGCGGTCCGATCAACGGTGCTGCGCCGAACGCCGATGCTGCCCGTTTCACCGAGCAGCACGGCGGCGAGATGGTCGGCGTCGCCGGGACTCGCGAGAACGGAGACGACGTGCGCCGGCCGACCCTTCTTCATCACGATGGGGGTGATCCAGGCATCGAGGGCACCCGCCTCGAGGAGCTGATCGACCGCGTGACCGAGGATCTCGCCGGTGGCGTCGTCCACGTTCGTTTCGAGCTGCACCAGTTGCTGGGTGTGCGCGGCACCTTGCTCCCCAAGCACCACCTGGAGGATGTTCGGAAACTCGTCGGGCTCGGCGTCGCCCGCACCGAAGCCGGAGCCCGTCACCCGCATGGCCGGCATCGCTCCGCTACGGCTGGCGAGCGTGGTGGCGAGAGCGGCACCGGTGGGTGTGGTGAGTTCGATCGTCGTGTCGAGTCCCTTCACTTCCCACCCTTCGAGAAGC
This sequence comes from uncultured Acidimicrobiales bacterium, assembly GCA_937969565.1. Taxonomy (GTDB): domain Bacteria; phylum Actinomycetota; class Acidimicrobiia; order Acidimicrobiales; family SHLQ01; genus SHLQ01. Next base: position 7,115 of record CALBVR010000348.1, read on the forward strand.
TGCACGGTGGCGGGCGCCGGGTTGGGGATTCGTCCGTGGGCGCTGCGCACCATGCCGCGTCCGAGTGCGATCGGGCCGACGATCACGTCGTCGACGTCGAGGAGTTCAAGTGCACAACACACGCCGACCACATCCACGATCGCGTCGATGCCGCCGACCTCATGGAAGTGAACGGTGGCGGGATCCTGTTGGTGGATGTGTCCCTCAGCTTTGGCCAGCGCGTGGAACACGGCGGAAGCCCGGTCGATGACCCGTTGGGGCAGTTCTGCGGCGGAGACGAGCTCGATGATGTCGCCGGCGGTCCGGTGCACGTGGCCTTCGTCGGCGTCGACCGAGAGATTGGTCGCACCGATGCCGTGCCGGGACACGGGTTGGACGACGAGCTCCCATCCGTCGACCGAGAGCGTTCCGAGCATCTGCTCGATCTCGCCCTGGTCTGCTCCGGCGGCAATGAGTGCGCCGAGCAACATGTCGCCGGCGATGCCGTTGAAGGGATGGATCCAGAGGGTGGTCACGGGGCGGCCATCCGGAGCTGGCGGAGCGCGGCGACTGCGGCGCCGTAGCCGTTGTCGATGCCGACCACGGTGAGCCCGGCCGCACACGAGGCGAGCATGCCGAGGAGCGCCGTAACGCCTTCGAGACCGGCGCCGTAGCCGACACTCGTCGGCACGGCGATGACGGGTGCGCCGCTGAGACCGCCGAGCACGCTGGCGAGCGCGCCTTCCATCCCGGCGACGACGATGATGATGTCTGCCGCCATCAACCGGTCGGTTTCTGCGAGCAGCCGGTGGAGGCCGGCGACGCCAACGTCGGTCACGCGGTCCACGGTGCGTCCATGGGCGAGCAGCGTTCCGGCGGCTTCGTCGGCCACCGGAAGGTCGGCGGTCCCTGCGGTGACGACGGCGATGGTGCGGCCGTCGTCGACCGGCTGGTCGGGCCGCCACACCATCAGGTGTCCGGTCCGCTCGGCGCCCGGATGCGCGGCGTCGAGCGCCTTGCGCTGCTCGTCGGTCGTTCTCGTGACGAGGATCGGCCCGGTGCCGTTTTCGAGTAGTTCGGCCACGATCGTCACGCAGTCCTCGGGCGACTTGCCGGGCCCATAGACGGCCTCGGGCAGCCCCTGCCGCAGGGCGCGGTGATGGTCGATTCGGGCCACGCCGAGATCGGCAAAGGGAAGCCGACTGAGCTCGGCAACGGCATCGTCGGGGTGCACGGCTCCGGTTCGGACCTTGTGCATGAGCTCGGTGAGTGCGGCGTCGTCCACGGCGTACAGGGTACGCAGACCAGCCCGATTCAGGCCCTCCCGAACGCCAGGTCGATTCAGGGCCTGCGACGCATCGCCGGTAGGCTCGTCGGATGGCTGAAACACCCCGCATCGCATATCAGGGCGTTCGCGGCGCGTACTCACACCTTGCGTGTGCAACTGCGTACCCGGACATGGAACCGGTCGGTTACGACACTTTTGCGGCGGCGTTTCAGGCGGTGGAGGACGGCAAGGCCGAGCTCGCCATGATCCCGATCGAGAACACGCTGGGCGGCCGGGTGGCCGACATGCACCACCTCCTCCCGGAGTCGAACCTCTACATCGTCGGCGAGCACTTCCAGCCGGTCCGGCACTGCCTCCTGGGCGTGGAAGAGGCGTCGCTCGAAACCCTGAAGACCGTCGCCTCGCACGAGCAGGGCCTGGCCCAGTGCCGTGGCCTGATCCAGGAGCTCGGCGTCGAGCCGCAGGACTTCGGCGACACCGCCGGTGCGGCGAAGGAAGCAGCGGAGCGGAACGATCCGACCTACGGGGCCATCGCCAGTGAACTCGCGGCCGAGATCTACGGCCTGAAGATCCTCCGCACACGTATCGAGGATCGGCTCGGCAACACGACCCGCATGGTCGTCATGTCTCGCCGTTCGGCCGAACCCGACCCGCGCGATGGCGGCGCAATGACGTCGATCGTCTTCCAGGTTCGGAGCGTTCCCGGTGCGCTCTACAAGGCGCTCAGGGGCTTCGCGACGAACGGCGTGAACGTAACGAAGCTGGAGAGCTACATCACCGACCAGAGCTTCACGGTCGCCCAGTTCTACGCCGAGTTCGACGGCCACCCCGCCGACCCATCGGTGGCGAACGCACTCGAGGAACTGCAGTTCTTCTGCACGACCCTCAAGCGCCTCGGCACCTACCCGAAGTCGGAGTACCGGGCCGCCAACCACTGAGCCTCTCCGAGTCGGTGCCGTCGCCTCTCTAGACTGGCGGCTGAAGAGGGGGAACGCCGGTGCCGTTCAATTCCATCGCGTTCGCTGTCTTCTTCGCGATCGTTCTGCCCACCTACTGGGCCACCCCGGCCAGATACAGGAACGCGGTGCTGGTCGTGGCTTCCTGGGTGTTCTACGGCTGGTGGGATTGGCGATTCCTGTCGCTCCTGCTCATCTCGACCGTCGTCGATTTCAGCCTCGGAATCCGAATGGAAGCCACGTCGGACCTTCGGCGGCGACGGCGATTGCTGCTCGTCAGTGCGGTGGTCAACCTTGGCCTGCTGGCGACCTTCAAGTACTTCGGTTTCTTCGCCGACAGCTTCGCCGTTCTGCTCGAAGGATTCGGGTTGGAAGCCGACCCGATCACCCTCGAGGTCATCCTCCCGGTCGGCATCAGCTTCTATACGTTCCAGACGCTCTCGTACACGATCGACATCATGCGGGGCCGCATCGCGGCCACGAGAGACATCGTGGCGTTCGCCGCGTACGTGTCGTACTTCCCGCAGTTGGTCGCCGGGCCGATCGAGCGAGCCAACCAGCTGCTGCCGCGCATCTTGGATGTCGAGCGTCGATTCCCGGATGCCATGGAGCGAATGGCGGCCGGCCGGCTGATCATCGTCGGGCTGGCAAAGAAGGTGGTGTTGGCCGACGGCGTGGCCGGGATCGTCAATCGCTCGTTCGAGGATTCAGCTGAGGCGGGCTGGGTCACGCTGACCGCAGGAGTGGTCGGGTTCGCGATCCAGATCTACGGCGACTTCAGCGGCTACACCGACATCGCCCGGGGTGTGTCCCGCTTCTTCGGGATCGAGCTGTCGATCAACTTCACGCAGCCATACCTGTCGAGGAACATCACCGAGTTCTGGCGCCGCTGGCACATCTCGCTGTCGAACTGGTTGCGCGACTACCTCTACATTTCGCTCGGCGGCAACCGCCACGGCGTGCGCAAGACCTACCGGAACCTGATGCTCACGATGCTGCTGGGCGGGTTGTGGCACGGCGCCTCGTGGACGTTCGTCGTGTGGGGCGGGCTGCATGGCCTGTACCTCGTCGTCCATCGGCTGATCGGTTCGGGTCAGGCCCCCGATGCCCCACCGTCGTTCGCCGACGTCCCCCGCATTCTGGCGACCAACGTGGCCGTGTTCGTGGCGTGGGTGTTCTTCCGGGCCGAGTCATTCGGTCAGGCCGGTGAGGTGTTGGGCGGCATCGCCACCTTCCGGTCCGGGCCGGTCGCCGGCGGTGACGTGGCCATGGTTGTCGTGTTTGCGACGCTCATGGTGGTGACCGACCTGTGGCAGCGGCGGCGGGACGAGCGTCCGACCGAGACGTCTGCCGGCCGACCGCATCCGGTACTCACCGGCGCAGCGTTGGGTACGGCGTTGGTGGCGATCGTGTTGTTCAGCGGCGGTTCGCCGGTGCCGTTCATCTACTTTCAGTTCTGAGCGCTGGCCGACCCCACCGCAAAACGACGACAGCCCCCGCCGGAGCGAGGGCCGTGTGCAGCGCGCCTGTAGGGACTCGAACCCCAAACCTTCTGTTCCGTAGACAGATGCTCTATCCAATTGAGCTACAGGCGCAGAACAACGATTCTAGGGCGAAGTTCGCGTTTCGCACTCGATTGAGTCGAACAACATCCCCGCTAACCTCGACCCCGGAGAGATGGCAGAGCGGACGATTGCGTCGGTCTTGAAAACCGTTGGGCCCTCACGGGTCCCGGGGGTTCGAATCCCCCTCTCTCCGCTGCTCGCTGGGGGTCGCCGTTCGGCGGCCCCCAGTCTCGTTTCCGGCCGGGTCCCACGGGACCTACGGTGCGAACGGGGTCGTAGGCCTCCTGCGACCGACGAGGAGCTAGGTTCAACGAATGAAGCCCGGCAATCCGTTTTCGATCGACTACCCAGTGGAGTCGGTCAATGACCTCATTGCAGTCATCACTGCAATGTGGTCCGACCTCGAAGCGAACCCCGAGAGCTGGGAGAACGCCGAGCTCGGAGTCTTCCTTCAAGCAATGGCTTCCTGGTTGTCGACGTTCCCGCAGGTGTACGTGAACCTCAAGGAGCCGATCCCCGAACCAGACTGGAAGTTCGTAGCCGATTGCCTACGTGCAGCACGCATCTACGAGTAGAGCGCCGTTCGTCTGCCGGACCACACGCTGGAAGGTAGTGACGACCAACGCCACCATCGAGACGCTGTCGGGTCTGAGTCTGACGTACAAAGAACTGAGCCACAGCCCAGGGACTGTCTGGCGAATCGCGAAAGAGTACGAACGAGACACGCTCACCGAGATGTTGCGAGACCCTCCGTGCATCTT
>CALBVR010000349.1 GCA_937969565.1 uncultured Acidimicrobiales bacterium
TGGGAACCCTGTTCGCCGAGTGGCGACGGGTTCTCGCCGACGGCGCTCCGCTCTTCCTCTCCTTCTTCGGGTCACGGACCGCCGAGGCGCACGGCAGACCGTTCGACCACAAGGTCACGACTGCGTACGAGCTCTTTCCCGCCACCGTCGGCGCCGAACTCGAGGACGCCGGATTCGTCGACGTGCAGATGGAAGCGAACCCGATCGCGCCGGGCGGCCGCCCGTTCGATCACACGACGGTTCTCGCCCGATTGTCGCTATGACGCGGTGGCGAAGCGGTACTGACGGACTGTGTCGAGCGGTGCCGCCGATCAGATGCGGCTGAAGATCGCCGAGCCCGTGGTGATGATGCGGTCGCCCTTGCCCTCGTCGCGCAGCGTCAGGTCGACGTTGATCTTTCCGGACGACCCGCTGATGACCGACGTCTCGCACCGGAACGGTCCGGCAACGCCACCCTTCACGAACATCACGTACCAGTTCTCCACCTGCAGCGCATCGGTGCCGGCGAACTCCCAGGCCGCCTCGTGCGCGGCGGCGTCCATGACGATGTGGATCGGGCCGAGGTGCAGGGCCGCATGCGGCGCCGACTGATCCTGCCGCAGCTCCGGCAGCCGAAGGAAGCCATCGTCACCCCGGGTGCAGCCGAACACCTCGTGCAGACGAGGCATGTCCGGGTGGTCCTCCACCTGAATCGGCGGGTTCTCCATCGGTTCGAAGCCGTGCGGCGGCGTCCCCATGTTCACGCCCATGCCCGCACTCACGGCGATCACCCGTGAGTGGTCGGCGGCGTCGACCACCTTCGAGCGCATGAAGCCCATCGTGCGACCGAAGTTGATGACCTCGCGCAGCACCTCGAACTTCTCGACCCCTCTGGCGTCGTCGATGATCTGCGTGCTCGCGATGATCGGTGCAGGAATGACCTCGTCGTCGGTCCATGCCGGTTCTGGGCAGACGATCGCCAACGGCGCCGCCATGATCCCGCCGTGCGGGTTCCGCATGTCGTGGCGAACCGGCATCGACTCGAGCTCGTCCTCGTGTCCGGCATCGAGCTCGGGCACCGTCTTGTTGAGGTAGCGGTAGGACATCAGCCCGGTCCACAGTTCCTCGAACGTGTCCCAGTGGGCGTCGTCGCCGACCCGACGGATGTCGGTTGGCGCGGTGTCGTCGGCGCCGCCGTCGCTCACGACGACACGCCGATCAGATCCATCATGTTGCCGCCCATGATCTTGCGCAGATCGTCGTTCGAGATGGAACCGGTCTCGGTGAGCTCCTGGTAGTAGCTGAGCGGCTCGGCCAGCCCCTCCACGTGTGGGAAGTCCGATCCGAAGATGACGTTGTCGGCCCCGAGCAGTTCGATGAGGCTGGCCGGGTTCTCCTCGTGGAACGGGTGCTGCCAGAAGTTCTGCTTGAACGTGTCGAGCGGATCCTGGTGGAACTTCTGCGGCAGGTCGGCATACGTCTTGCCGAGCAGCTTGAGCGCACCCGGCACCCAGCCGGCGCCGTTCTCGACCAGCGCAAACTTCAGGCCCGGGAACCGCTCGCACGTGCCATGGCAGATCAGCGAGATGACGGCGTCCTGGATGTCTCGGAAGGCCTTCCCCATCGCGTGCATGAACGGGCTCGTGTCGGCGAAAGCAGTCATCGAGCCGCCTGAGCCTTCCCACTCGTTCCAGTAGCGGGTGTAGCCGCTGTCCGAGGCGTGGAGCAGCACGAGGATGCCGGCTTCCTGCACTCGGGCCCAGAACGGATCGAACTCGGGCAGGGCAAACGAGCGGGGGCCGCGAAGACCCCAGGCCGGTGCCGGCCGCATGAGGATGACGCGGGCGCCACGCTCGAGCACCCAGTCGAGTTCGGCGATGGCGTTGTCGACGATGCCCGGCGTGATGACCGGGGTGGAGAACATGCGGCCTTCGTAGGCGAAGGGCCATTCCTCGTGCATCCACTGGTTCAACCCATGGATCACGGCGCCGCAGAGATCGGGGTCATCGATCATTCGCTCCTCGACGAGGCTGGCGAGCGTCGGGATCATCAGGGTGTAGTCCAGGCCCTGCTCGTCCATGAGCTTGAGGCGGGGCTCGGCGTAGCGAAACGAATCCGGACAGTCGATGCCACGGCCGATGAGCTCCCGCTGCGTCTTGCCCTCCGGGTTGCCGTTCTTGAAGTAGTCGGCCTGCGCGCCCGGACGGCCGACCCGATCGAAGGTGGGGTTCGGGATGTAGTCCGTGATCTGGCCCCGCACCACGATCTTCGTGCGCCCGTGCACGTCGACGTAGTCGATGGCGCCGGCGTAGCGGTCCGGCAGGTGGCGGGTCAGCGCCTCCCGCGTTTCATACATGTGGTTGTCGGCATCGAAGATCGGAAAGCCGATGCCGTCGGTCGTGGGGGCGCTCATACGGACTCCTCCGGGACGTGACTTCGTCGTGAATGATCGGGCATTGGATATTGTATACACTCCCCTTCTGTGGGGCGAGCCGTGCCCCACCAGACATCGGGGAGACGCTGGTGGAATCCATCGAGCACACGACGTACGAGGTGACCGACCGGGTGGCGACGATCACCCTCGCCCGCCCCGACAAGGCCAACGCGCAATCCGAGACGATGCTCGACGAAGTCGACCATCACTTCCGCACCGCTGAGCAGGACGACGAGGTCGGCGTCATCGTCCTACGGGCCGAGGGCAAGCACTTCTCCGCCGGGCACGACCTCGAGCTCGGCCCCGACAACCCGGTCCTCTACGAAGAGGACGGCAGCTGGCAGCTGCACAAGCTCTACAACTGGGAAGCCAAGAAGTACTTCGGCTACTCGTGGTACTGGCGCAACATCCCGAAGCCGACGATCGGCGCCATCCAGGGCAAGGCCATCGCCGGCGCCCTCAACCTCATCTGGCCGCTCGACCTGCTCGTCGTGGCCGACGACGTGCAGTTCTCCGACCCGGTCACGCTCATGGCCATCGGCGGCGTCGAATACCACGGCCACACCTGGGAGGTCGGCGCCCGCCGGGCGAAGGACATGCTGTTCACCCAGCGTCCCATCCGCGCCGACGAAGCACTGTCCATCGGCCTCGCCCGAGAGGTCGTCCCCCGCGACGAACTGTGGGACCGCACTCACGAACTGGCCGCCGAGATGGCCACGCTCAACCCCTTCGGGCTCGCCCAAGCCAAGCGGGCCGTCAACCAGACGCTCGACGTGCAGGGCTACTACGCCGCACTGCAGTCGGTGTTCGACATCCACCACACCGGCCATGCCAACGCCATCACCGTGAGCGGATTCCCGGTGATCATGCAGCTCGGCGGCATGAAGGACAAGCTCAAGCACAAGGAGAAGGGCTCGTAGCCCGACGCACCCTCGACGAAGCGCGGCTCAGTCGATGATGCCGCGGCGGCGCATGTCGGCAACCACGAGCGTGCCGTTCCCGATCGCCATCGCCTCGTAGCGATCGACGGCCCCGGCCACGTCCTTGGCCGCAACACGGGCACCCACCTCGGGCATCCCCGAACAGATCATGGCGGACGCGCCGTCGATCACCTCGAAGAAGTTGCCGACCACCATCGGGTACAGGCCGCGCACCACCGCATGGAAACGGGCCGAACCGCCAAGCCGATGCACCTCATCGCGAATGTCCGCCACCGCCTGCTCGAGCGCTGATGGATCGCCGACGTCGGCGACCGCCGTCATCGCCTCGGCGAGCGCGATGAGCTCCTCGTCGGAAGCCCGCTGGATGGCGCGTTCGAGCGCAAAGCCGTCGACCACCCCGTACAGCGCGTAGTGGTCCACGACTCCCTGCTCGGTGAGCGGCTCCACCGATGAGCCGAGGTGCGGTACCGAGCGAACGGCACCCTCGTGGGTCAGCGAAATCAGCGCCTCACGAATCGGAATCCGGCTCACGCCGAGCGACTCGGCCAACTCCTCCTGGCCGATGCGATCGCCCGACTTCAACTCGCCCGACCAGATCCGACGACGGATCTCCTGAGCAACCTGATCGCGGGCGGTGAGGCGCTCCATGGTCGGATATTGTATCCAACAGTCTCGCTGGGAGGAGCACAATGACATCGGCACACCCCGACCACATCCCAGCAACGATCCCGGCTGCGCTCGACGCAGCAGTTGCGGCGTTCGGTGATCGGGAAGCCCTCGTCGACGGCGACCTTCGCATCAGCTTCAACGAGCTCCGAACGCGCGGCCATCAGGCCGCCGCCGCACTCATCGCCAGCGGCATCCAACGCGGCGACCGCGTTGCACTCTGGGCACCCAACATGTCCGAATGGGTGGTCGCTGCACTCGGCATCTACTGCGCCGGCGGCGCCATCGTTCCGCTCAACACCCGGTACAAGGGCGGCGAAGCCGCCGACATCCTCGCCCGATCCGGTGCCCGCCTGCTCTTCAGCGTCACCGACTTCCTCGACACGAACTACGTCGACCTTCTGGGCGACCAGCGGCCCAACAGTCTTGAAGAGATCGTCGTCCTGCGTGGCGACTCCGGCAACGACACGCCCTGGGCCGACTTCCTGTCCCGCGCCGACGACTCAACCGAACCGCTCGATGCCCGCATGGCCAGTCTCGGGCCGGACGACCTCTCCGACATCCTCTTCACCTCGGGAACCACGGGAGCACCCAAGGGTGCGATGCTCGGCCACGGCGCCTGCACCCGTGCGTACACCGCGTGGTCCGACGTCGTCGGGCTGGCC
>CALBVR010000350.1 GCA_937969565.1 uncultured Acidimicrobiales bacterium
TCCATCGCGGCGCACGTGCCGCCGACGGTCTTCGTGCCCCGCCCCAAGGTCGACTCGGCGCTCGTCCGGATCGCTCGCCATGAAACCCCGCCGGTCGACGTGGATCCGACGGCACTTGCTCGCGTGGTCAAGGCCGGGTTCGGTCAGCGTCGCAAGATGCTGCGGCGGTCGTTGAAGCCGATGTTGACCGAGGACGAGATCGCCGAGGCAGGAGTGGAACCGACCAGGCGCGCTGAGGAGCTCGACCTGGTCGCCTGGGCCGCCTTGGCGAATCGGCTGCCAGAGGAGACCCCATGACGACCATCGACCTGCTCGCGCCCGCAAAGCTCACCGTGCACCTGCGGGTGACCGGCGTGCGAGACGACGGCTACCACCTGATCGACGCCGAGATGGTCACCCTCGATCTCTACGACCGTCTCCGGATCGACGCCGACGGCGACGGGCTGAGCTTCGGTCCCGACAGCACGATCGACGTCCCCGCGGACGCGGATCCCGTCGACAACCTCGTCAGTCGAGCGCTTCGCCTGGCCGGCCGCACCGCTGGCGTCGAGCTGACGAAACACATTCCGGCCGGCGCCGGACTGGGTGGCGGCTCGGCTGACGCCGCAGCCATCCTGCGATGGGCGGGCATGCACGACCTCGAACGGGCGGCGTCGATCGGTGCGGACGTCGCCTTCTGCCTGCTGGGCGGCCGGGCCCGCGTGAGCGGAATCGGAGAGGTGGTCGAGCCGCTTCCTCCGAAGCAACGCACGTTCACGGTCGTCACGCCCGCCATCCATTGCTCGACTCCGGCCGTGTACCGACGTTGGGACGAGCTCGGCGGGCCAACCGCGGATGGGCCGAACGATCTCGAGCCGGCGGCGCTCGCCGTCGCCCCGGAACTGGCGGCCGTTCGCGATGCGTTGGGCGACGCCACCGGTGTCTCGCCGTGCCTTGCCGGGAGCGGGAGCTCCTGGTTCGTGGAGGGTGCCTTTCCCGACGCCGGCCGCGTCCTCCATACGCTCGAACCCGATCTTCACCTGCCCTGAACTTCGGGCGGACCGTTGCGACCGGCCAGCAACCCGGTATCGTGGCCGCCGTTATGGGATCTCTCGTCAAGAAACGCCGGAAGCGCATGCGCAAGAAGAAGCACCGCAAGATGCTGAAGCGCACACGAGCGCAGCGTCAGCGCGGTCGCTAGACCGGTCGTTCAGACAACCGAATCGTTTTCCGGCCCGCCTGGAGCGGGCCGGTTGCGCGTTCGCACGCATGCTGGGCGGCCTCGGCCGCTACGCTGACGGCGAACACCTTGGCCGGTAGTTCAATTGGCAGAACGCCTGGTTTTGGTCCAGGAGGTCGCAGGTTCGATCCCTGCCCGGCCAGCTTCTCTGTCTTCACCTCGGTGCCGGTGAAGCGATAACAATGGAGATCATGGAACGAACTCAGGTCGCGGCGCTCGTGCTCGGATCTCCCGGTCGACCGAGCCACAAGCGGGTGGAATCCGCGGCCGACCCCCTTGCCCCAATCGCCGGTCGTTCCGTGATCGGCTGGGTCATCGACGCCGCCGTCGGTGCGTCGATCCGACGCATCGGTGTGGTGGCCGGCGATCCCGGCCTGGCGGTACGGGCGGAGGCGGCGCGCCGAACCGACAGTGCGCTGATCGACTTCGTCGATTCCGATGGCCACGACGCCATCGACACGATTGCGCTTGCGATCGAACGGATCGGACCCGAACTGGTCTTGAGCGACAACAGTCATCTGCTTCTGCTTTCGGCGAGCGCACCCCAGATCGAGTCGGGAGAACTGCGCACGCTGATCTCGGATCACATCGCGAGCGGGGCGGCCGCCACCATCCTCGGAGGCGTCCCATCCGGATCCGCCGGTGGTGAGCCGATCGTGCACGCTGACGCAGACGGCAATGTCACCTCGATACTCGAGCCGTCCGATCGATGGGCCGACGACCGGGCAACGATCGCCTGTGTACGAGCGTCGCTGCTCGCCCCCGCCCTGCGCCGGGTGATGCCCCGGGGTTGGCAGAGCGAACCGCTGCTGACCGACGCGATCGCCGCACTCGATGCCGCCGGCCACGATGTGAACGAGATCCCCCGCTCCGAGCCAGTCGCACGCATCACCTCTGCCGCAACGCGCGCTCCGATCGAACGAGCGATCCGGGAGCGCATCGTCGCCAGCTGGCTGGACCGTGGCGTGGCGATTCCTGCCCCCGAGCAGGTGACGATCGACGCCACCGTCACGCTCGGACAAGACGTTCGTGTCCTCCCGGGCACGCTGCTCGAAGGCGCCACGAACGTGGGCGACGGGGCCATCCTCGGACCCAACGCCCAGATCGCCGATGCGTCCATCGGCGCCGGAGTGGTCGCTGGACACGTCGTGATCGACGGAGCCGAAATTCCAGCCCACACCAAACTTCGGGCCTTTTGCTTCATTGGGCCGGACGGAGCACCAACGTAGAGTCGTAGGCGGGCGAACCGACCGGCCGGTGGCCCGAGCATCCAACGAGGGGCACATGGAGCAGGTAACGAAGAAGAGGCTGGCGTTGTACGCCGGTCGAGCGACGCAGGGTCTGGCACAAGCGGTGGCGGACGATCTCGGCATCGAGCTGGGAGAACCGAACGTCGCCGAGTTCGCCAACGGCGAGATCCATTGCCGCTTCAACGAGTCGATTCGTGGAAGCGACGTGTTCATCATGAACACGCACACGGCCTGGGAAGACGCGTCGATCAACGACGCCATCATGGAGCATCTCGTGATGGTGGACGCAGCGAAGCGCGCGTCGGCCAAGCGCATCACCGCCATCGCTCCGTTCTACGGATACGGCCGCCAGGATCGGAAGTCGTCCGGACGCGAGCCGATCACGGCGAAGATGATCGCCAACATGTTCTCGGCTGCCGGCGCGGACCGCATCGTCAGCGTCGACCTGCATTCCGGCCAGATTCAGGGCTTCTTCGACGGACCCGTCGACCACCTGACCGCCATGCCGGTACTGGTCGAACATCTCAGCGCGCTGGGAGGCGACGATCTCGTCGTCGTCTCGCCCGACGCCGGTCGGGTGAAGGTGGCCGAGCGGTACGCAAACCAGCTCGGCGCCTCGCTGGCGATCGTTCACAAGCGCCGCAGTGTGGAGCAGAAGAACGTCGTCGAGGCCAAGGACGTCGTCGGTGAGGTCGACGAAAAGGTCTGCGTGCTGATCGACGACATGATCGATACGGGTGGCACGATCGTCGCTGCAGCCGAGCAGCTCACCGAACGGGGAGCGAAGTCCGTCATCGCCGCCACGACGCATCCGTTGCTGTCGGGCCCGGCCGTCGACCGTCTCAAGAACTCGACGATCCAGCAGGTCGTGGTGACCGACACGCTGCCGCTCCCATCGGAAAAGCAGTTCGACAAGATCGTGGTGCTCTCGGTGGCCGGCATCATCGCCAAAGCGATCGATGCAGTGTTCCGGGACACGACCGTCTCGGAGATCTTCGGCGGCTACAACCAGAGCTGAACCGTGAAGGTCGTCAGCGCGTTCGGCGGACGTCCTCGGGGTCGATCACGATGATCTCCGCCGGAGCAGCCCGACGCGGGCCCGGTGGTGTCGGTGCGGTGGGGGCAGGACCCTGCATGACCATGCGGAGGAATGCGAGCGGATCGAACGGAGCCTGCGGACGGTTGCGGGCCGCGATGATGCGTTCCGCCCGCTTGCGCTCGCCGTTGGCCTGGAAGAGGACGAAGAGTCCGAGCGCCGCCGTCCAGAGCCCGTTGCCGGCGCCGAGGAACAACTGGAGCATGCCGAGACCGATCATGGCCTGAGCGACGCGTCGGCCGATCTGCGCGGCTTCGACGGTGGCGACCTCACGATCGCCGTTGCGATGCCACTTCCACGCCTGCAGGGCCCGACCACCGTCGAGCGGCAATGCCGGAAGCATGTTGAACACGGCCAGGCCGAGATTCACGACCCCGAGGTAGCCGAGCACGGCCACCACCAGCGCGGGCAGGCCGACCACGGCGGCGATCACTGCGCTGAGGCCGGCGGCGACCGCCACGCCGACGCTGACCAGCGGTCCGGCGACGGCGATGTTGAACGCGTGTCGCGGCGTGCGGGGTTCGCCGTTCAGGCGAGCGACGCCACCGAGCATCCAGAGCGTGATGCCGTTGGTGCCGACGCCGTGGTGTCGGGCCATCAACGCATGGCCGAACTCATGGGCGAGGATGGACACCGCAAGAAGTGCGGCGGCGGCGACACCTGCGATGAGGAGCACGCCGGCGCCCGCTCCGGGGGCGAAGGTTGGGAAGAGGAACCGGGCAAGGTTGGTGGCGACGACGGCACCGAACACGAACAGGCTCCAGTGCAGGCCGACGGGAATGTCCTTGATGCGGCCGAGGCGGATCGAATCGTTCATGCCTGGATCCAACGACGGAACCATCGACGAAATTCCGGCAACCGCTCTTCTCGTTTCGCGCCGTCGTTTTGTCGGCCACGCCGATACCCTCGAACGGTCAACAATTCGATTCTGGATGAAGGATGGCGTCATGGACGAGCTACTTCTCACTGCAAACCTCGGTCGCGAGACCGGTACCCGTGCGAGCCGTCGGCTCCGCGCCGAAGGAAAGATCCCGGCGGTCGTGTACGGACTCGGCGAGGACCCCGTGGCCATTTCGGTCGACTGGCCGGCCCTGCGCAAGGCGCTGACCACCGACGCCGGTCTCAACGCGCTGATTCAGCTCGACATCGACGGAGCCCGCCAGCTCTCGATCGTCAAGGAAATTCAGCGCCACCCGGTCCGTCGTGACGTCACGCACGTCGACTTCATCCGCATCGACGCAAACGCCTCGGTCACGGTCGACGTGCCCGTCGTTCTCGTCGGCGAAGCCCGCGAGGTCACCCAGGTGTCCGGCATGGTCGATCAGGCGCTCTTCATGCTCTCGATCAACTCGAAGCCGGACGCGATCCCAACCGAGATCACCGTCGACATCAGCGAACTCCTGGTGGGCGAATCCATCAAGGTCGGCGAGGTCGCCCTTCCCGATGGCGTCACCACCGACGTCG
>CALBVR010000351.1 GCA_937969565.1 uncultured Acidimicrobiales bacterium
GCAGGTTCGTGAGGTGTTCGACTACCTCCAGGACGAGTTGGGAGAGGACGTCGCAACGGCCAACCTCGTCGTCAACGGATCGACTCCGGTGCTCGTCCGGAGCGGCGAAGAGATCATCGATCTGCTCGCGAGCGGTCAGGGTGTGCTCAACATCCTTCCGCTGTCCGGCGTGAAGGAAGAGCTCGACGCGGCGATTCAGCTGTTCCCGTCGACCGACGTCGAGATCGCCCACGATCAACCGGCCCGGGCTGCAGCGAACTGAGGAACTTCGCGACCCCGGTCGCGCTCGTCCTCGTGCTGATGGCATGCGGCAGCGTGGCGGATCCGGAACCGGAAGCGCTCGCGGGCGCACCAGCGTCCACCAGCACCACCACCGTCGCTGTCGAGCCAACGGACGCAACCACCGCCGAAGCGGATGGCACGACGAGCGTGCCCGCTTCTGCCGTTCCAACGACTGCCGAGGCGAGCTCGACGAGCGTGGCCGCATCTGCATCGCCAACGACCGCAGTGTCGACCACCACAACGGTGGCACCGACCACGGTCGAGGCGACCACCACATCCACCACGACCACGTCCTCCACGACGACCACGGTCGCCGCACCGGCCGAATTCGTCGGACGAGTCGTGGAGATCGATGCCGGGATCGCCGAACGGATGTCGGCCTCCTGGCGCCCCGGATGCCCGGTGGACCTCGGCGACCTCCGGCTTCTGGAGCTTTCGCACTGGAACTACGACGAACGGGTCAGCACCGGAGAGCTCGTGGTCCACGCCGACCACGCCGAGGACCTGGTGGACGTCTTCGCTGCCTTGTTCGAACTGCGGTTCCCGATCGAACGGATGGAACTCGTCGATGTCTACGACGGTGACGACGATCGCTCAATGGCGGCCAACAACACCTCGGCGTTCAATTGCCGAGAGGTCGCCTGGAAGCCCGGCGTCTGGTCGAACCACGCGTTCGGTGCGGCGATCGACGTCAATCCACTCGTGAACCCCTACGTCGCCGGACCGAACATCTTCCCGCCCGAGGGGGAACCGTTCGCCGACCGGTCCGTACGGGCCCAAGGCGGCCTGTACCCGGGCGATCCCGCCGTCGAAGCCTTCTTCGCGATCGGCTGGGGTTGGGGCGGAAACTGGACCGGCGCCAAGGACTGGCAGCACTTCTCAGCGTCTGGCAACTGACACAGGGTCAGCGCCAGTTCGGGTCATCCTCGGGGCCACGAGGCGCCTCGCCACGAGCCGACGGCGGACGGCGAATGGCCGTCGACCCTGGGGTGAACCCCGCATTGGCGGGTCGACCGGCCACCAACCAGGCGATCGCACCGACCGACGGCACCAGAATCACGAGAAGGAGCCACAGGTTCTTCTCCATGTTGCGTACGAGGATCTTCTCCGTGGAGATCACATCGATGACCGCCCA
This sequence comes from uncultured Acidimicrobiales bacterium, assembly GCA_937969565.1. GTDB lineage: Bacteria > Actinomycetota > Acidimicrobiia > Acidimicrobiales > SHLQ01 > SHLQ01. The sequence goes on from CALBVR010000351.1 coordinate 1,418, forward strand.
CACCCAGAACGCAAACAACAGCAACCCGAACAGTCCGGGAGCGAAACGAATCATCTGGTCCACCTTTCCTTGCCGCCGTATCCACCATGGTCGACGATTGCGGCACTGCGCCACATCGGCCCGCTGACCCAATCGTGCGATGTGCCCACAGACTAGAGGACGGTGTTCCGCAGCTGCCGGAGCTCGTGGTCGGCGAGGACGAGGGCGATCATGGCGTCCACCATGGGGACTGCCCGCGGGAGCACACACGGGTCATGACGGCCCTTGGCGGCAAGGGTGACCGCCTCGCCGTCCCGCGTCACCGTCTGCTGTTCAGAGGAGATGGTTGCGGTTGGTTTGAAGGCGATCCGCAGACGGAGATCGGCACCGTTCGAGATGCCGCCCTGCACACCACCGGAGTGATTGGTGGGAGTGTCGGGACCGTCGGCGCCCGGCACGAACGGATCGTTGTGGTCCAGGCCGGTCATGGACACCGCATCGAAGCCGCTGCCGACCTCGAACCCCTTGGTCGCCGGAAGGGAGAGCATCGCCTTTGCAAGATCGGCTTCGAGACGGTCGAAAACCGGCTCGCCGAGCCCTCGCGGCATGTTTCGCACGACTGCTCGCACGGTTCCACCGAGCGAATCGCCATCGCGTCGGGCCTGTTCGATCGCCGTGGTCATGGCCGCAGCTGCGGTGGGATCCGGGCAGCGGGTTGGGTCCGCTTCGATCTCGTCCAGGGAAACGGATGCTTCATCGACGTTTGCAGAGACGGTGTGCACCTGATCGACCCAGGACAGGATCTCCGGAGCGGGTCGGTCAGCGCGCTCCGAGAACTCCCGGAGCATCCGTTGCGCAATCGCCCCGGCCGCGACCCGGCCGATGGTCTCGCGGGCGCTCGCTCGTCCGCCGCCCTGCCACGACCGGATGCCGTACTTGGCGTCGTAGCTGTAGTCCGCATGCGATGGGCGGTAGAGGTCCTTCAGATGGTCGTAGGCGCCGGAGCGGGCGTCCTTGTTCCGGACGAGCATCGCGATCGGTGCGCCGGTCGCCAATCCGTCGGCGACGCCGGACAGGATCTCGACACGGTCGTCCTCGTCGCGCTGGGTGACCAAACGGCTCTGTCCCGGCCGGCGCCGGTCGAGTTCGTGCTGGATGTCGTCGAGATCGATCGGGAGACGCGCCGGGCAGCCGTCGACGATGACGCCGACGCCACCGCCATGGCTCTCACCGAACGTGGTGATGCGAAAGTTGGAACCGAAGGTATTGCCCACGCCCCGAGGCTATCGGTGTGAGGCCTGACCCCCGAAGACTCAGGCCGAGCGTTCGGCGGCGAGTGCGTTCGCGGCGCGGTCGCGCATGTCGGTCGTGACGACCGGAGCTGGTCTCGCAGCCGGCACCGGGCTCGCGCTCGCGGCGAGCGTCTCGAGGATGTGAGCCAACAACTGCACCAGCGTGTCGGTCGCATGCTGCGACTGGCGCGCGTCGGTGCGGACGATCGGTACGGATGCAGGAAGGTCGAGCGCCTCGCGAATGTCGGCCTCGTTGTGCATCGGAGCACCATCGAACTGGTTGAGTGCGACCACGAACGGAATGTTGCGGGATTCGAAGTAGTCGATGGCGTTGAAGCACTCGTCGAGACGGCGGGAATCGACCAACACCAGCGCACCGAGCGCACCTTCGGTGATGTCGTTCCACATGAATCCGAATCGGTCCTGGCCCGGCGTGCCGAACACGTAGAGGACCAGACCGGCCTCGACGGTGATCTTGCCGAAATCCATGGCCACGGTGGTGGCGGTCTTCTCCTGGACGAAGGTGGCGTCGTCGACGCCAGTGGCCGCGCTCGTCATCTGCGCTTCGGTGCGAAGCGGAGCGATCTCTGAGACCGCAGCAACGAACGTGGTTTTGCCCACGCCGAAGCCACCGGAAACGACGACCTTTGCAGAGACGGGACGTTGAGCCTGTTCAGCGGTTTCGAATGCCATCGAGCAACCTCCTCACGATTGCGATGTCGTCGGATCGTGTCGTCTCGAGCACTTCGAGGGATCCGGAACCCCACAGGTCGGCCACGAGCACGCGGGCGACGCCGAGGGGCAGTGAACGCTTCGCCGAGATTTCAGCGATCGAGTTCGGGGTTTGACACAGTTCATGGATCGCCCGCAGTTCAGCATCGGCGGGCGGGGCCGAGTCGGGAGCCGCGGCGACCATCGCCTCCACGGCAAGTTCCCCGGCATCACTTCGGGTCCGCCCACCCGTGAGAAAGTACGGCCGCGCCATCGGCCCGTCTTCGATCAGTTGTTCTGCTTCGGGTTCGAAACCCATGGGGATCCTTTTCTCGGTTGGCGTGGTCAGACGGTCAGGACGTTCTTGAGCTCGCTGATGAGCTCAGGCGACAACGCAGCACCGGCGCGTTCGGCGAGCAGCGTCATTTCGTAGGCGACCTGGGCGACGTCGGCACCCTGCTGACACAGGACGGCCAGCGAGGCTCCGTGGCCCATCGACATCACGAACAGGTTGCCGGCGGTCATTTCGACCACGACCTGGTCGACGGCCCCACATCCGAGACAGTCGGCGGCGCCCTTGGTCAGGCTGGTGAGGCCGGCGGCGATCGCAGCGAACTGATCGACGCCGCTGGTGTCGATACCGGCGGAGGAGGCGAGGAGCAGGCCATCGGCCGACACCGCTACCGCCTCACGCACTCCAGCGGTCTCCTGCGCAAAGCGGGACAGGAGCCAGGCAAAGTTCTGGGCTTCATTGGAAACGGTCATCACTCACTCCTCGGCGAGTCGGGGGTCTGAACTTGATGGTCGGGCGGAGCGGGATGCGCTCCAGAATTGATCGGTGGTGGCATCGGTGCCGGAGCCACGGAGGTGGGTGGCTGCGGCGCTGGCGATGCTTCCGCTTCGACTCCGGGCACACCGGCGTCGGCTCGACCCCGGGCGACCGCAGCACGGAAGCTGCGCAGCGAACTGGAGACCTCATCGGCAGAACGACGCTGTGTTGGAGGTCCTGCCTCAGGAACCGGTGTGGGCGGCGGAGTGATCGATGTGCCGCCGCGACGCTTCGGGAAGCCGGCAGCGGTCGTTTCCTCGGCCGGAGCGCCTTCCACCGGCGCTTCGGGCGTCGCCGAGCGACGCTTCGGGAATCCGGCTGCGGTGACTGCGGCGGTATCGGCGGCAGCCGTCGTGCCGGCGACCATCGGGGCGACCCGTTTCGGGAAGCCGGCGGCCGTCTGCTCCTGGGGTCGTTCGGCTGCGGGGGCCACGGGTTCCATCGGCGGGGCTGGAGCGGGTGCTGGCGCCGGAGCCTGCTCGGGAACGGGCGGGGCTGACGCTTCCGGCTGGGGCGCCACAGCTGCCTTGGGCGCATCGGCGTCGCGAGGGACCTGGATCGGGTTCGGCGTTTCAGACGAGAGCACTTCCACCGGAAGGTCGACGAAGGCGATGGTTCCGGTACGTGAGCCCGAGTCCCCGTCGCTGCGAGCGAGACGGACCCGAATGTTGAGCTGTCGGGCAAGATGGCCGACCACGAACAGGCCGAGGTACGCCGATGGCGCATCGGAGAAATCGACCGGGTTGGCGAGCCGCTGGTTGGCCTGGCCGAGCGAATCCTCGTCCATGCCGATGCCCTGATCGATGATGGCCAATCGGTAGTGCGTGGGAGTCAGCTGGCCGAGCACATCGATGGGGGAGTTCGGCGGCGAGAACGAGCCAGCGTTCTCCAGCAGTTCGGCAAGGAGGTGCGAGAGGTCGGTTGCGAGACCACCGGAAACGGTGACGGCATCGATGTCGCCGATGCGAACTCGCTGATAGTCGCCGATTTCCGACGCGGCGGCGCGGAGCACGTCTCGGATCGCGATGGGCTTCACCCAGCGTCGAGGCGTCTGCTCGCCGGCGAGCACGAGCAGGTTCTCTGCGTTGCGACGCATGCGAGTAGCGAGGTGGTCGAGGCGGAAGAGGTTCTGCAACGTGTCCGGGTCGGACTCGGACCGCTCCAACTCGTCGATGAACTCGAGCTGGCGGTTCAGGAGGTTCTGGTTTCGTCGACCGAGCGAGACGAATGTGCGGGACACATTCTGGCGACGGAGCTGCACCTGACCGGCTGCGAGGTCGACGGCAGCATCCTGCATGACGTTGAGCGAGTCGGCGAGAAGCGAGAGCTCATCGTTGGTCTCCACCGCAAACGGTGGAAGTGTCGGCAGCGCTTCATCGCTGTTCTTCGCGGCCTCCACGACGTCCGGGATGCCCTCGGCCGCGACGTGCTGCGCCTGATTGGACAGCTGCGTCAGCGGGTCGGTGATTCGGGCGGCGATGCCTCGAGCGGAGGCGTAACCGACGACGAGCACGACGAACAGGATTGCGAGAAGCAGCACGAAGACGAGGTCACGGGTCTGACCGGTGTCCTCACTCACGGTTCGCACCGTGTCGAGCGCCGCCGTGGCTTCGCCGATCGGCTGGCGTGTCTGCACGAGCCAGCGAAGATCGCTGCCGAGCTCTTCGACCTCGACACTGTCCGCGGCGAACAGCGACTGGTTGCCTTCGAACGTGCCCGGCGAGAGCAGGTTCAACTCGAGCGAGTCGGAGCTCTGCACCATGGCCATGCTGTACAACTGCGCCGGGTCATGGTTGCTTGCCGTGTCGGCGAGAAGGACCGAGTTCGCACGGTCGAGCACGACCGCGTTCAGGTTGTCGCCAGAGTCCTCGAGGGCCTGGTCGATCAGGCCCTGCATGGCCGTGTGTGGCACGCGGACTTGAATGGCGCCGACGACGTTGCCGGCGGCGAAGAGCTCGGATCGGGCGGTGAAGACCATCGACGGGATGCCGTCGCTCATGTCGACCTCGACGAATGAGAAACCGGTTTCCATGGCTTCGGTGAACCATCGCTGGTTGGCGACCAGCTGCGGCGCCGTGTCTTCGGCGCTGGTGGCGACCTCGATGCCCTGTCGGGAGATCATCTTGACCACGGGCTCGCCGAATTCGTCACTCAGTTCCGACCGCAGCGAGCGGACGAGCAGCCGGCCGGTCAGCGGTGCCTGACCGGTGAGTTCTGCCTGGAGTTCCTCCGTCGACTCGACGCCGCCGAGGCGGCGGTTGGACACCTCAGCGGTGCCTTCGGAGATCTCGATACCGACGTCGTCACGCTGCGAGAGGACCTCGACGTCCCGGATCCAGTCCGAGATGTAGTTCGACAGCTCTCGGGCGGTGGCTTCGGAGGTACGGACCACTGCGGCTTCCACCACCTGCTCGGTGATGGCGGCTTCAGCGGCCTCGACCGCCTGGTCGGTACGGCTCTGGATGAGTGCGATGGCGGCGACGGCCAGCAGACCGAGAATGATCACCGGCACGACGATGAGCGGCAGGACGCGCGAGAAGATTCGACGCCGAATGGAGGTGATTTGACGCTCTCGGTCGCCCATGACGACTGGTACATCGTCGAGCTGAGTATCGCTGAAGGGCTGGAGTCCCATGATGGCGGCTTCCTCTGGATGTTCTGTCTTCCGAATTACAGTCGGACAAACTCACCCTCGACCCATGGGTCGTACAGCCCAGCTGAGGAACGAATTTCACGCCGCAGCGTGATCAGCCGTGGCGAAGAATCAGCGTTGCGAGCGCAAGATCTGCTGGGGTGGCCACGTGAATGTTCGTCGGTCGTCCATCGACCGCGGCAATCGTTCCGCCCAGCCGTTCCACCGCCTCGAGCTCCTCGACGAAGTCGGGCCACCTGGTCGTGGCCTCGTCGAGAACGCTTCGGCGGAACCCAAAGGGCAGCTGCGCTTGACTGGGGCGCGTCGACGTGAAGACCGAGTGGACTCCGGTCGCATCGTGCACCTTGACCGCGTCGGCCAGGGGGAGCAGGGGCACCGAAGCATCTGCCCCGCGGTGAATCTCGCCGAGCACGTCGGCGATGAGGGACGCGTCGATCAGCGGGTGGCTCGGTGCGGTGATGAGCACGGTGTCGGCCTCGGCCGGCAACGCAGCGAGCGCAACGCTGGTCGACTCGGCGTGCGTCGCGCCACCGTCGACCACCACCTCGACCGTGGGGCCGTCCCACGACATCCCTGGAGGCAACGCGAGCACGATGCCGTCCACGTGCGGTCGGACAATGTCGACGGCTCTGTCCACGAGTCGTATGCCGTCGACTCGCTCGAACTGTTTGGGTCGACCGAAGCGTTCACCACGGCCTGCGGCCAGAACGACCGCCCATACGTGCGGTTCGGTGCCGGCAGCCATCGACAGCGCCGATCAGAGATCGAGCAGGGCTTGCTCGACGACCTCGGTCAGCGCGGGATGGATGTAGAGCTGGCCTGTCGCCATCTCGTCGACGGTCTGGCCGAACGCCATGCCCTGGATCAACTGCTGGATCAGCGTGGACGCCTGCGGGCCGATGATGTGTGCGCCGAGGAGGAGTCGCGTGTCTGCATCAGCGATGACTTTGCAGACGCTGTCGCCGTCTTCCATGGCCCAGCCATAGGCGGCGTCGCCGTAGGAGCGCACGGCTGTCACCACCCGGTGACCTGCCTCCACCGCTTCGGGCTCGGTGAGGCCCGCGGCGGCAACCTGGGGATGGCCGAACACGGCGTGTGGGGTGATGCGACGGTCGATGTCTCGCAGGTCGTCCGGGTGACGAAGGTTGTGCGAGACGATTCTGGCCTCGGCGTTCGCCGTGTGCTTCAGCTGTGCCGGGTTGGTGATGTCACCGAGCGCCCAGATACCGGGAGCCGTCGTCCGCATCTGCGGGTCGGTGATCACGTAGCCGTTCTCGTCGAGTTCGACTCCCGTGGCGGTCACGTTGAGTTCATCGCCGTTCGGCACCCGGCCGGTGGCCACGAGGAGCGCATCACCCGTGATGGAGACGGGCTCGCCGCCCACGGTCGCATGAACGGTGATCTCATCGCCGTTCTGCTCGACACTGGTGGTTGATGCGTTCAGAAGCACGTCGTACTTCTTCGCGTACGCAGTCGTGAATCGCTCGCTGATGTCCGGATCTTCCCGGCGGAGCAGCGTGCCGCTGCGGTTCAGGATCGTCACCTTCGACCCCAGTGAGCCGAACACGTTGCCGAGCTCGGCGCCGATGTACCCGCCGCCGATGACAATGAGATGCTCGGGCAGTTCGTCGATGCGCATGATCGTGTCCGACGTCAGGTAGTCGACGCCCGAGTCTGCGAAGACCGGCGGAATCGAGATTCTGGCGCCCGCCGCCAACACGATCTCGTCAGCGGTGATGACCTCGGTGGAACCGTCGTTCATGTCGACCGTCAGCTCGTGATCGCCGGTGAACCGGCCGGAGCCCTTGAACACCGTCACGTGTTCCTGCTCGTCAGAGTTCGTCCGGTAGTCCTCGCCACCCTCGGCGATCGGGTCGATTCGGTTGAACACACGGTCACGGATCGCCGGCCAATCGGCGCCGTCGTAGCGGGTGTGCACGCCAAGGGTCGGACCCTTGTCCGCGGCGAGCTCCGCCAGTTCCGCGGCGTAGACGAACATCTTCGAGGGGATGCAGCCCTTGTTGAGGCAGGTTCCACCGAACACGTCACGCTCGACGAGTGCGATACGGCGGTCCGCGAACTCCGGCGAGACGAGCATGTTGCCCGAGCCCGTCCCGATGATGAGCAGGTCGAAATGGTTCATGAAAGGTGTTCCGTTCGGTGGGAAGAGAGGGTCAGCGCAGGCGGCGTATCAGCACACTGGTGTCGCTGCGAGCTTCGCCGGCGGCGTGGAGTTCGTCGTAGAAGGCGGCGACCTGGCTCGTGATGGGGGTGGGAGCTCCGAGGCGCTCGGCTTCGGTGAGCGCGATGCCAAGGTCCTTGATCATCCACTCGACCGCGAAGCCGAAGTCGAACGAATCGTCCACCATCGTCTGGCCGCGGTTGACCATCTGCCACGAGCCGGCCGCGCCGGCAGAGATGGTGGCGAGAACCTTCTCCATGTCGAGTCCGGCAAGGCTGCCGAAGTTCAACGCCTCGGACAGGCCCTGCAGCAGACCGGCGATCGCGATCTGATTGATCATCTTGGTCTTCTGCCCGCTGCCGAGCGGGCCGATGAGCGTGCGCGTACCCGAGTAGGCCGCCATGATCGGCTCGACCGTTGCGAATGCGTCCTCGGTTCCTCCACACATGATCGTCAACACGCCGTTCTGCGCTCCGGATTCCCCACCCGAGACCGGACCGTCGATCACCTCGATGTTTCGGCTCTGTGCGGCCTCTCCGAGTTCGAGCGCGATGGTGGCCGAGGCGGTCGTGTGGTCGACGAGAACGCTTCCCTGGGGCATCGCAGCGACGACGCCGTCGTCGCCGAGCGCCACCGAGCGCACGCTGTCGTCGTTGCCGACGATGAGGAAGACGACGTCGGCGCCCGAAGCCGCTTCGGCCGGTGTCGTCGCACGCGTGGCGGAAGGATGTTCAGCGACGAAGCGCTCCGAGACCGCGGCGGTGCGGTTGTAGACGGTCACGTCGTGACCGGCGCTGACGAGGTGCCCGGCCATGGGATACCCCATGACGCCGAGTCCGATGAATCCGAGAGTTGCCATGCCCGGAGACTACAGCCCGAGGATTCCCGGAATGTCCTTCCAGCCGCCCTCTTCGTTCGGGGCGATCTCCACGGAGGCGAGGGCTCGGATCTCCTCGGGGGCATTGGTGGGCACGATGGCGATCCGAGCGTGCTCGAGCATCAGCACGTCGTTCCCGCCGTCACCGACCACGGCGAGCCGGGACGGGTCGATGCCCTCACGGGCGCACCAGGCTTCGATGCCGGTTTGTTTGTCGATACCGGAGGCCTGGAGCATGATTCCCCAACCGCCTTCGATGAGGGACTCGCCGAGAAGCGCATTGGCCCATCCCGCTGCGTTGATCTGATCGGCGAGTGGTTGGAGGAGGTCCTTGGCGAAGCCGAAGGCGCCGAAGCCGATCACTGGCTCCGAGCGGAGCGTGTCCAGGAGGTCGGCCACGTGTCGAACACCACGCGCCCGTCCGAGGTAGTCGGCTCCTGCGGATGCGTTCGGGCCCGCAACGAGGTCTTCGTTGGGGTGGTCGACGTAGGCGAGCGGTTCGAGTCCGACGTCAGCGAATGCAGCGATCACGGACTCGACGTCGTCGGTGGCCATCGCCTCAGTCAGGAAGCTCGGCCCGTCGACACGGTCGCGGGCCAGTGCGCCGTTCATCATGATGGCCGGGCGGTCACCCAGCCCGGCCGGCACGAGGCCGGCGAGCGTGCCCTGCGCCCGACGGCCTGTGGCCACGAGAAGGGGGACTCCGGCGGCATCGAGTTGGGCGACAGCATCGAGCGTGGCCGGGTGGACGGACATGTCGGTCGCCCAGAAGGTCCCATCGAGGTCGGTCACCAGCGCATCGATTTCCACGCGGCGACCATAGCGCCGCCACGGTCCACGGGGCGGATGCTGCCCACCGGTGGAACGTGACAATATCGACATGACATTGCCAACACTTTCCGTGGCACCTGGGCTACGAATGTGAGATGGA
>CALBVR010000352.1 GCA_937969565.1 uncultured Acidimicrobiales bacterium
AGGTGGTCGAGCAGCCGCTGGTAGTGCGTGATCGCAAGTACACCCATGGTGGCGTTCTTCTCGCGGACGGCACCGACGCCATCGGCCACAACGCGCAGTGCGTCGATGTCGAGCCCGGAGTCCGTCTCGTCGAGGATGGCGATCTCCGGTTCGAGCAACGCCATCTGGAGGATTTCGTTGCGCTTCTTCTCGCCGCCGGAGAAGCCCTCGTTGAGGAAGCGGTCCATGAAGGCGGTGTCCATGTCCAGCTTGTCCATCCACTCGGACAGCGACATGAAGATCTCGATGGTGGAGACGTCCTTGCCGGTGCGGGCCTGCACCGCCTGCTGCAGGAAGTTGCGTACGGACACGCCGGGAATCGCCTGCGGATATTGGAAGGCGAGGAAGATGCCGGCCTTGGCTCGGATCTCGGGGTCCCAGTCGGCGATGTCGTCGCCGTGCAGCTTCACGGAGCCGCCGGTGATCTCGTACTCGGGGCTTCCGGCCAGCGCAGAGGCAAGCGTGGATTTTCCGCAGCCGTTCGGCCCCATCAACGCATGCACCTCGCCTGCGTTCACGACGAGGTCGACACCTTTCACGATCGCAACACCATCAGCGGTGGAGATCTGCAAATCGGTAAGTTCAAACAACGGAGCGGCCATACCAAGAGTCTATGTAACAGAAGAAAACTCCCACGGCCCGAATCACCAACCCCGTTCAACCCAGTCGTCGAAGCTGGGCTTCTCGTTGCCGATGGTGGTGTCGTCGCCATGGCCCGGGAGGACGAGGGTGTCGTCCGTGAGCACCCGGTAGAAGCGATCCTCGATGGAGCGCATGCTGGTGGGGAAGTCCCCGCCCGGGAACTTGGTTGCGCCGGGTCCGCCGGGGAAGAGCGTGTCTCCGGTGAACAGGACCGGGGCACCTTCGAGTTTGAACGACATCGAGCCGGGTGTGTGGCCGGGGGAGTGGATGGTTCGCAGCTTCAGCCGGCCGACCTCGATGATGGTGTCGTCCTCGAGGATTTCGTCGTAGCTGTCGAGCATCGACGCGTCTTCGGTGGTCACACCCACGGAGTAGCCGGCGTCCCGCATCGCCGGGATGGCGGCGATGTGATCCCAGTGGCCGTGCGTCTCCACGATTCGACGGACGTTCAGCGCCTGGGCGAGTTCGAGCAGCAGCTCGTGCTCATTCGCGGCATCGATCAGCAGACTCTCGCCCGTCTCTGTGCATCGCAGGACGAAGACGTTGTTGTCGACCGGGCCAACCACGACCTTGTGAATCTCGAAGCCCGAGTCGGCGTGGTGGAGGGTCGTCGTCAGGTCGATGCTCATGACCCGATGGTAGCGACCGCACCGTTCTCGTTTCGATCGTTGTCCACCGGGGTCGACCCGGCCTGATACCAGCGGGTAACATCTGCACATGCAGTTTGCCTTCACCGAAGAACAGGACCAGCTTCGCGGATTCGTCCGCCAGTTCCTCGAGGAGAAGTCCTCGGAGGCGACAGTACGAGAGCTGATGGAGACCGAATCTGGCTACGACGCCGAGGTCTGGTCCCAGATGGCGGAGCAGATGGGCCTGCAGAGCCTCATCATTCCCGAAGAACATGGCGGCCAGGGCTTCAGCTGGGTCGAAATGATCGTGGTGCTCGAAGAGATGGGCCGAGCCCTGCTGTGCGCACCCTTCTTCTCCAGCGCAGTGCTGGCCACCTCGACGCTCATGTTGGCCGGCGATGACGCCGCAGCCGGCGACTACCTCCCAGCCATGGCGTCCGGCGAGCTCATCGCCACCCTCGCCATCACCGAAGAGAGCGGCCGCTGGGACGAGAGCGGCGTGGCCGCAACCGCCACCGCCGACGGCGATGCATGGAAGCTCAACGGCGTGAAGCACTACGTGATCGACGGCCACACGGCCGGCATGGTCCTCGTGGCCGCTCGCACCGAAGCCGGCGTTTCACTGTTCGCTGTCGATGGAGACGCTGCCGGCATGAGCCGGACCGCCCTCGCCACGATGGATCAGACCCGTAAGCAGGCCAAGCTCGAACTCAGCGACACGCCCGGCCGCCTCGTCGGCGCCGACGGCTCCGGCTGGGCCACGATCGAAAAGGTGCTCGACCGTGCGGCCGTGGCGCTCGCCGCCGAACAGGTCGGCGGAGCCCAGATGGTGCTCGACATGGCTGTCGAATACGCCAAGGTCCGTGTGCAGTTCGGCCGGCCCATCGGCTCGTTCCAGGCGATCAAGCACAAGTGCGCCGACATGCTGCTCGAGGTCGAATCCGCAAAGTCGGCCGCCTACTACGCCGCCTGGTGCGCCGCAGAGGACAACGACGAGCTGCCGGCCATGGCCAGCCTCGCCAAGTCCTACTGCTCCGAGGCCTACTTCCACTCGGCCGCAGAGAACATCCAGATCCACGGTGGCATCGGCTTCACCTGGGAACACCCCGCACACCTGTACTTCAAGCGGGCCAAGAGCTCCGAGCTCATGTTCGGCGACCCGACGTACCACCGCGAGCTTCTCGCACAGCGCATCGGCATCTGATCGAACGCCGGGCCGGCCGTGGTCCCAATCCTCCTGATACTGGTTGCCATCGCTGCGGTGGTTGCCGTGGCCGTGGCGGCGGTGTCGCGCGTTTCCATCGAACTCGAAGAGACCATCGCCCCTGCGCTGCTGGAGGTCGACGACGCCGTCGAGGCGGTGGCCGAGGCCATCCCGTACGAAGTCTCGGCCGTCCTCTCCCACACGGACGTCGACCAGATCATCCGGTGGGTGCTCGACTGGTTCGACTCACTCGGTATGGCCAGTGACTTCGGCGAAGAACTCGGCGGCGACTGGGTCGAGGACGACGAAGCAGTCGGCGACGAGATCAGCGCCGTCGACCATGCCGTTGCCCGAGCGGTCAGCCAACGGGCCGATCTCGATGCCGTCCACGTGACCGTCGTGGTCGACGAATTTCTGCGCTACCTCCGAGACATCGGAGCGATCGGCGACGAGGCGGACGCAAGCGGGTAACGGCCCCGACCAGCACGGCGAGCCACCCCGCGATATTCTGGGTCCACCAAAGAAAGGGGGTGGTCCAGATCAATACTCGATATGGAACCTTGGAGGTGTCTGACCGCTAGGTCGGACCCGCTGGACCACGTCGCGAGAGTTGACTCGCTGTCCGTACTAGAGACAGTGTCAGACACCGCCGATGTGAACCGTCGGACGTCGTTCCACCCGACCGCACCTGTCCTGCAGGCGCAAGGTTGAATCGGTTTTTCCAGCGAACGAAACATTGGGGTGAGGTGGAGTGGCCACGGCTGCTCCACCTCCCTCATTTTTGAGTACGATTTCGCACATGGATCGGCCCAAGAAGTACGCAGAGCACCAGTTCATCGGCGACAAGCGCACCCAGGTCGTCTACGACGTTGATGCCGTCGACAACGAAGCGGTCATCGACGAGCTCGTCGAGAGCGAACTCGTCGCCACATTCGGACCTGACACGCTGGCCGAGGCCCGCAACCGGGGATACCGCCTCCGCTCGGTCTGAGTCCGACAGTGGAACGCAACATCCAGGGCAGCGTCGGCCGGCTTGAAGCCTGGCTGGCGAGCCCCGAGTCGGACTTCGAATGCCCCGGTGTCGTCGTCGTGCCCGGGTTTCCCACGGATCCCGGTGGCGGAGGAGCGAACTCCTACAACACCTTCCCGGGATTGGCCGACCGGATCGCCAGCGAAGCCCGCATGCATGCGCTCACATTCGCATTCCGCGGTCTCGCCAGCAGCGAGGGGCACTTCTCGCTGTTCGGGTGGCGTCGGGACCTCCGTGCGGCCATCGACACGTTGCGGGCGACCGAGGGCGTCAACGACAGCATCTACCTGCTCGGCTTCGGGACGGGTGGCGCGCTCTCCGTCGACGCGGCCGCAGCAGACGGCAACATCGAAGGCGTCATCTGCGTGGCGGCTCCCGCCGACTTCCAGGACTGGGCCGGC
>CALBVR010000353.1 GCA_937969565.1 uncultured Acidimicrobiales bacterium
CGTGAGGTGGAGAACCCGAGGGCGCCGGCGCGCAGTGCCTCCTCGGTGACCTCGGCCATCGCCGCGATCTCGTCTGGCGTTGCTTCGATGCCGTCGGCGCAGCGTTCGTCCATGACCCACGCCCGCACTGCGGAATGCGGCACCTGGGTGCCGACGTCGGCCACCCACTGACGCGTCTCGAGCGCATCCAGGTACTCGGGGAAGGTCTCCCAGTCCCACTGAATCCCGTCGGTCAGTGCAGCTCCCGGGATGTCTTCAACCCCCTCCATGAGGCGGACGAGGAAGTCGCGTCGGTCCGCTCGGACGGGGGCGAACCCGACACCGCAGTTCCCCATCACGACCGTGGTCACGCCGTGCCAACCGGACGGTGTGATGTAGGGATCCCACGTGACCTGGGCGTCGTAGTGCGTGTGCATGTCGACGAAGCCGGGCGTGACCAGCAGGCCGGTCGCGTCGATCTCCCGCGTGCCGGGTCCGTCGACGGTACCGACGGCCGCAATGCGGTCGCCCGCGATGGCGACGTCACCGACGAATCGGGGTCCCCCGGTTCCGTCGACGATCGTTCCGTTGCGAATCACCAGGTCGTACATGATTCCTCCCTGGTGACACGGTAGATCAGGCAGCAGCCTTCCCGCGACGCCACGGGGTGACGAAGCGGTCGCGCAGCCACTCGATCGCGAGGTAGTAGTACGGGAAGGACAGGATCACGAGGAACGTGCTCGACAGCAGGCCGAAGATGATCGTGAAGGCCAGGCCCTCCCAGAACGGGTCGGCCAACGCCAACGGCAGCAGGCCGCCAACCGTGGTCAACGAGGTCGCCACGAGTGGGCGGAACCGTTGACGCACGGCGTTGGAGATCGCCGTCTTGCGGTCGTGGCCGGCGTCGCGCTCCTGGTTGGCGAAGTCCACCAACAGAATCGTGTTGTTCACCGCGATACCGATGAGACCGATCAGACCGAGCATCACGAAGAAGCTGAGCTGGTTGTCGGTGATCAACAGACCGCCGAACACCCCGAAGAAGCTGAAGAAGATCGCCGTGAACACCAGGAACCACTGGATGGCGCTGCGGAACTGGATGATCAGCAGCACCAGCATCATGATCAGCGCAATGCCGAAGGCGATCGGCAGACTCGAGAAGGATTCCTGGTTGTCGGACTCGAGGCCGAAGTCGAAGGCGAGCGCATCCGATTCGAGCCCCAACGTAGCGAGCTGATCGGCGGTCCATTCGTTTTCGAAGTACTCCTGAGCACGAGCTGTGGTGGAGGTGACGGAGTCGTTGTCGAACCGGGCCCGGACTTCGACGAGACGACGGCCGTCCTCGCGGGCGACCACGTCGTCGAGCGCAACGTCGGTCTCGACAACCGTCATGATGTCGCCGTTCGGAAGCTCGAGCTGGCGACCGTCGAAGTCGGCGCGCAGGGTCTCGGCCGCGGATGCCAACGTTTCGATGTCCTCGCCGAACACCTGCATCGTGTAGGGGAAGAGCAGTTCCGGCGGCCCATTGGAGATGGCCGAGAACACGACACGAGCGTCGGTCACCGCGTCGCCGATCGGCTGCACCAGGTCCACCAGTTCGTGCACGGTCGGGCGGTCGCCAATCGGCGTGAGGTTGTACTGCGCCAACGCACTGCGAGCATCGCCGATGTAGAGGTAACCGAGTTCGAGCTCGTCGCCGAGCACATCGCTCGCCTGCTGGTTGACGTCGAGCGCGATTTCCTTCGCCTCCTCGATCGTCGTCCCCGGCGGGTAGGTGACCTCCAACGCAATGTTGATGGAGTCCTTGGCCGGCGGGAAGATGTTGAAGCCCACCTGCGGGGCGAAGATGCCAACGCCCACGAAGAACATCACGATGCTGAGCAGGAATCCGGCGATGCCGACCGCGACACCCTTGCCACCCGTGATCCCGGGAAGCGAACCGACCCGCTCAGCGACCCATGCCTCGGCCCGGTTGAGTGGGCCGTTGGGACGCGGCGCGGGAAGCACGATGTATCGCGAGAAGACCGGAATGAAGATCAGCGACAGCAGCAACGAAATGAGCAGCGAAACGATCACCGTGATCGGAAGGATCCTGATGAAGCCACCGAGGATGCCACCGATGAGCAGCATCGGGGCGAACACGAGGATGGTGGTGAGCGTGCCGGACACGCTGGCCGAACCCACACGAGTGATCGCCCGTCGGATCACGTTCAGGTCATCGTCGCCGTCGGATCTGAACGCGTCGATCGCTTCCGTGATCACGATCGCGTCGTCCACGAAGAGACCCAACGCGAGGATCAACGCAAACAGCGAGATCGTGTTGAGCGAAATGCCGATGAGGAAGAGGGCGCCCAACGACGCCGACAGCACCGTCAGGATGAACAGCGCCGTGATGATCGACGCACGCCACGAAATCCAAAGCAACGCAATGATGGCCACGGCGACGATGACCTGAACGTGATCCGACGGGCGATCACTCGTGTGGGTTCGGCCAGCGTGTCCGGCACGCTCACCACCATCCTCGTGTTCGCCCCGA
>CALBVR010000354.1 GCA_937969565.1 uncultured Acidimicrobiales bacterium
CAGCCGGCCCGATCGAGCCGCCACACGAGATCCACGTCCTCGCCGAAGCGAAGTCCGGCATCGAACCCGTCGAGTTGCTCGAACGCGGTGCGCCGGACGAGCAGCACGGCCGTGGGAACGTGCGAGACCCGTGCGTCCGGCCGCACCCGGGACGGGCGGGGTCCGAGGTCGAGGGGCGAACGGAACGACTCGTAGCGGCCGCGAATTTCCTCCGCCGGACCGGACCGGACTCGTGGCGCCACTGCGCCGACCTGCGGATCGGCGAAATGTCCGGCAAGCGGCGCAGTCGCCCCTTCATCCAGCGTCACCCCCGCATCGATGAAGCCGATGATCGCGGCCGTGCCCTCAGCAGCCCCCGTGGTGCGAGCAACCCCCGGTCCTGCGTTGTCCACCATTCGGATGTATCGCCAGCCATGCTCCACACACCGTCGGCGCAGCTCGTCGGCGTTCGGGCCGGCATCGTGCACCACCGTTGTCCCTGCGGGCAGCGTCGGATCGATCGGTTCTGAGCCGTCGTACACGGGCACGACCCAGTCGATGTCCGCCCCATCCAGCGGCGCCGGAACCGGGTTCGCCATCCCGGCATCGGTGAGTGATCGCCAGAGGCGACCGATCGCCGGTGTCCACGACGGGGTTGCCCCGGCTCGAAGCGCCTCCGCCAGCTCCATACCTCGAGCCGAGAGACGAAGGATCCGAAGCGGCGAACCGCCGACCAGCGAACGGGCATCCGGATCGATCTGCACGTCCGGTTCGAGGACCACCGGAAGGCCCTCCGGCAGTTGCGATGGCTCCATGGCGCTGCAGCGTAGTAATTTGGTGGGCGCACGACCGACAGGGAGCCATCATGCAGCCAGAAGCCACCAACGAACTCGAGACCGAAACCGTCGACGAGACCGACGCCGAGCTCGTGGAAGAGGAACTGCTGGTCGAGGAGATCTCCATCGACGGCATGTGCGGCGTCTACTGAATCGGGTGTCGTCACTCGCTTCTGACCAGGCCTGGACACTCAGCTCGTCCATCGGGTTGCGTCCCGAACCATTTGGCGCGCTGGCCTACCACTTCGAGTCCCGCCGCCTGGTCTTCCTCAAAACCAAGGACCTTGTCGACCTGGTCCGCTCTCTTGCTGATCATCCGACGCTGGACGACGCACTCGATGCGGCCGGTCTGGACGGACGACGTCGTACCAGCCACCTCACCGCACTCGCTTCACTCGCCGACGCCGGCGTGATCGAGCTGCGCTCACCGATCCCCGCCGAGGCCACCCCATGACCACACGAACTCCGCCGTTGACCGAACAGCTCAAGCGTGGGCTCGACGCCCCAATCTGTCTCACGTGGGAACTCACCTACGCCTGCAACCTGGATTGTCTGCACTGTCTCAGTGCCTCCGGACGACGCGATCCGAACGAACTCAGCACGGAGGAGTGCCTCGCCGTCATCGACGAGCTGAACCGGCTGCAGGTGTTCTACGTGAACATCGGCGGTGGCGAACCGATGATTCGCCGCGACTTCCACACGATTGTCGACCATGCCATCGCCAATCACGTCGGCGTGAAGTTCTCGACCAACGGCACGTTCCTCGACAAGGAAGCTGCAAAGCGCTTTGCCTCGATGGACATGCTCGACATCCAGATCAGTCTCGACGGATTCGATGCCGGCACGAACGACGCCCTCCGCGGCGAGGGCAGCTGGGCGGCCGCCCGCCAAGCCATGGACAACCTCGCGGCCGCCGATTTCGGCGAGTTCAAGATCTCGATCGTTGCCACTCGCCACAACGTGAGCCAGCTCGACGACTACAAGAAGATGGCCGACGACTACGGCGCGCAACTCCGGCTCACCCGCCTCCGCCCGTCCGGCCGTGGAGTCGACAGCTATCAGGACCTTCGCCTCAGCCACCAGCAGCAACGCGACGTCTACCACTGGATCATGGATCGACCGGACGTGCTCACCGGCGATTCGTTCTTCCATCTCAACGCCCTGGGCGAGTCACTCCCCGGCCTCAACATGTGTGGTGCCGGCCGAATCGTGTGCCTGATCGACCCGGTCGGCGACGTCTACGCCTGCCCGTTCGTCATCCACGACGAGTTCAAAGCCGGCAACGTCCGTGACGCCGGTGGCTTCACCGGCGTTTGGCAGAACTCCGAACGATTCCTGGAGCTCCGAGAGCCCGAGAGCGGAGGCGCCTGCGCGTCGTGCGGCAGCTTCGATGCCTGCGGCGGCGGGTGCATGGCCAGCAAGTTCTTCACCGGCCTCCCGCTCGACGGCCCGGACCCGGACTGCGTGTGGGGGCACGCCGACGACGCGCTTGCTGCCGTCGACGGCTCAGCCATCCCGCGGATGACCAGCGACCACTCCAAGCCGGGTGCACGAACCGACGCGTCGGTCCCCGTGCTACTCACCACAAAGCGGCCCTAGACGCGCCAAACCCGTCGGCCCGAGCGAACTCGGAACCGACGGGAGTGGAAAATCAGACCTTCTTGCGGGGGATGTCGGCGTTCTTCAGCACCTTGCCGTCGGCATCGAGAATGCCGGCCTTGGTACCGATGGACAGCGTGTTCGCAAGCACCAGATCGGCACCGTTGATCATCACCCACTTGTAGCCCTCAAGCTTCTTCGCACGCTTGAAGATCTTCTTCATGTCGTTCAACTCGGCGGCGAGCAGAAGCTGGCCCTTGTCGAACACCATGTCGGCGTTCCCGCTCTCGTCCGGCGAAGCGCCGATCGTGTCTGCGGCCTGGGCCATCATCTGGTCGTGGTTCAAGCGGGCCATCAGAGTTCTGCTTCCGGTGTGGTGAGAATGCGGGTGACTTCGGCCAGCGCGGCATCGCCGTCTTCGCCGGTCACGTCAATCGACACCGTATCGTTCGAAACGGCGCCAAGCGACAGCAGGCTCATGATGCTGTTCGCCTTGGCGGAACGGCCTTCCTTCGAGATGAGGATCTCGCCGTCGTACGCCTTGGCGTATTCCACGATGAGGCTTGCAGGCCGGGCATGGAGGCCGGCCTCGCTGGTGATGGTGACCTCGGCGCTCACAGCGTCGGGCTCGTCGTCCTCCACCGGCGTGTTCAGCGTGGCGTGCAGGTACGCGGCATCGGTCGTGCTGCCGAGTTCGGCGGCCAGATCCTCGTCCTGCAGGACCTCCGCGATGTGCGACAGAATCTGCACGTGTTCCTCGCCGCTGGCGGCGAGACCGATCACCAGGTGGGCCGTGCCGACGCCCCAGTCGATCCCCTCGGGGTACTGGGCCACGACGATGCCGGTGCGCTGGATGGCTTCCTTGCTTTCGAAGGTGCCGTGCGGCATCGCCACACCGTTGCCGAGGAAGGTCGAGACCTTCTGCTCACGCTCGAGCATGCCGTCCACGTAGTCGCTGGTGGCGTGTCCCCGCTCGACGAGCATGTTGCCGACGAACGAGATCGCCTCGTTCATGGAAACGCTCGGAAGTCCGATGACGACGGCTTCGCGGGCGAGAAGTTGATCGTCTTGGGTCGCCGGGCTCACAGGACCGACACCACGTCGTCGCCGGCCTTGAGGGTCTCCACAAGCTTGGTGACGGCAGGGTCACCGAAGAAGAGCATGAAGGAGACGATGGCAGCGTCCGGGAACTGGGTCCGGGCACTCGCTGCGAGAGATTTGTGCGTGACGATCACGTCGGCGTGGCTCGGAACCTGGTTCACCGGCGAGTGCACCACTTCGATGTCGAGCTTGGCCTTCTTGACCATCTTTTGCAGCTGCTTCGCCCCCATGAGGCTGCTGCCCATGCCTGCCTCGCAGGCAAAGACGATCAGCTTGACGTCGCTTGCTGACTTGACCACCAGGCCATCTGACATTTTCGTCTCAGTTCGTGTTCAGTGGCGCCCGTCATGGACGCCGGTTCGGGGGGTGGGTGAAAAGTGTACGAAGAGAGAAAT
>CALBVR010000355.1 GCA_937969565.1 uncultured Acidimicrobiales bacterium
GTCTGGTGGTTCCTCGGGCGCGTCGACCACCAGGTGAAGGTGCGGGGTCATCGCATCGAGCTGGAGGGTCTCGAAGCGGAACTGGAGGCGCTCGACGGAGTCGAGCATGTGATCGCGGCGGTCGATCGCCGCTCGGCCGGTGAGGATTCGGTGGTTGTCGGGGTGTTCGCGGCTGAGGGCTTCGAGGTCGATGCGTTCCGGGCAGCGGCTCGAGCCGTGCTTCCGACCTATGCCCTTCCGACTCATATCGCCACAATGAGTGGCAAGAAATTCACTGGTAGTGGCAAACTGGATCGTGGTGCGCTCCGAGAAGAAGTTCTGGCGAGCGTGGAGACGGAGCGATGAACGAAATGCAGACCCAAGAACTGATCACCTTCATCCGTGATGAGGTCGCAGTGATGGATGGCGATGTCGCCTCCGACACGGACCTGCTGTTGAGCGGGCTGGTGGACAGCCTCGGTGTCATCCGAATCACCCAGTGGATCGAGGATGAACTGGAGGTCGACGTGCCCCCGGGCGATGTGACCCTCGAGAACTTCCAGACGGTCGATCGGATCGTGGAGTACCTCGCCGGCCGAAATGCGGCCTGAGATGTCGCAATCGGTCCAACTGCATCCTCGACGCACGCTGACGGCCGCTCAGGAACTCATCTGGACGTCCCAACGCCTGCACCCGGGCGTGCCACTCGCCAATATGGCGAACCTCTCCCGGTTCACGGGAGACATCGATCCCGATCGGTTCGTGGCCGCAGTCGAGGAAGTGGTCGCCTCCAGCGATGCGCTCCGAATGCGGATCCGCGAGGTCGACGGCGTGCCGCATCCGTCGGTCGCCACCACACCCACGTCCACGACCGAGGTGCTCGAACTCGAGGTTGACGAGATCGAAACCTGGGTGCGCGACCGGATTGCGGCACCGCTCGATCCGGCCCACTCGGTCTATGACTCGGTACTCCTCCAACACGGTTCGGGCCGGTGGTCCTGGTGGTTCAACGTGCACCACATCGCCACCGATGCCGCCAGTTCGGCCCTCATCTTTCAGAGTGTGGCTGCGGCCTATCTGGGCTCGTTCACACCCGGCATGTCCTTCGAGGAACTGACCGCTGAACTCGACGCAACGAGGGAGACGAAGCGCTGGCAGAAGGCCGCCGCACACTGGGCCGAACAGGCGGATGCGTTCGAACCGACCGGCTTCTACCAGCCCGAGGTCGATGCGACCACCCTCGCCGATCGCGTGAACGTCCCGCTGCACGGGCCTCGGCAGTCCCGTTTCGACGCGCTTCTGGCCGATCGGTTCCGGCTCTTGAGCGAAGACCTCTCCCAATCCGTGGCGCTCGCCACGGTCATCGCCTGCTACCTGCATCGGTTGAACGGGTCGGACCGGATCACGATCGGCATGCCGATCCATCATCGGACCTCGCGGCGCTCGAAGTCTGCCATAGGACCGCTGGTGGAACTCTTCCCGGTGACGATCGGGATCGAGCGAGACGACACCTTCGCCAGCCTCCAGGAACGGACGTCGGCCGCCGTCTTCGAGATGCTCCGGCACGCTCAACCCGGAACGAGTCCACGGCAGAACTTCGACGTGGTCCTCAACAACGTTGCGGCCACATTCGGATCGTTCGGCGACATGCCGACGACGACCACCTGGATCCATCCCGGCCACATCGACTCCCACCATCGTCTGCGAGTGCAGGCGCTCGACTACGACGGCAGCGGTGAACTGCAGCTCGGCCTCGACCTCAACCACGCCATCGCCGGCCCCCTCCACCGGGAGCGTGCGGGCGCGCACTTCGGCGCCGTGCTCGACGCCATGTTGGACAATCCGGACGCACGACTCGACGGGTTTGGTCTGGCGACCGATGACGACGTCGCCGATGTCGCGTCCTTCACCCAGCCGGCACCCGGACAGCCGCTGCCCGTTGTTGCGCCCCACCTCGTGGCCGAGTTTCTCGCCGTCGCCGGCGACCGCATCGTCCTCACCGAGCGCGGCGTGGCCGTGTCAGGCAAAGAGCTCGACGAGCGCATCGAGGCCGTGGCAGACCGTCTCCGCTTGGCCGGCATCGGCCCCGGAGACCGCGTCGGCATCGAGATTCCGATCTCCACCGACGCCGTCGTTGCCATCCACGGCGTCCTCCGGGCCGGCGCAGCGTTCGTGCCGATCGACCCGACCTACCCGGACGTGCGTCGGGACCACATTCGCCAGGATTCGCGGGCGGCCATCACCCTGACCTCGCTGGCGGACCTGGAGACCCTCGATGCCGTCGACGGCGTCGACCTGCGCCCAATCGACGCTGATGACCTCGCCTACGTGATCTACACGTCGGGTTCGACCGGTCTGCCAAAGGGCGTACCGATCACGCACGCCGGACTGTGCGAATACCTCGGGTTCGCACTCGCGTCGTACGTCGGCGACACCGCGCCGACCATGCCGCTCTACACGTCGCTGAGCTTCGACCTCACGATCACCACGCTCTTCCTGCCGTTCATTTCCGGCGGAGCGATGACGGTGCACCCCGATGGTGGTCTCCCCGCACTTCGCGAGATCGTCGAAGACAACGTCGTCACACTGATGAAGGCGACACCGTCCCATCTGGAACTGCTCGTTCGCATGATCGAACCGTCACATCCGCTGAGCGGTCTCATCGTGGGCGGCGAAGCCTTCATGACGGAACTGGCAGACCGCATCCTCCTGTCCTGCGGCTCCGACACGGCGATTTGGAACGAGTACGGACCGACGGAAGCCGTTGTGGGCTGCATGCTCCACCGGTACTCCCCGGAACACGACGGGGGGCCGGAGGTGCCCATCGGCCACAACGCTCCCGGGGTCGCCCTTCACATTCTCGACGACGCCGGACATCCCGTCCCGCTGGGCGCCGAGGGGGAGCTGTACATCAGCCGGCCGGGAATGACCGCCGGCTACCTCGGCCGCGACGACCTGAACGCGGAGAAGTTCGGGAGCCGTCCTGCAACCGGACGGCACGACATCGTCTACCGGACCGGCGATCGCGTCCGCATGCTCGACTCGGAACGCATGGTGTACCTCGGTCGCGTCGACCATCAGATCAAGGTGCGCGGCGTTCGCCTCGAGCCGGGCGAGATCGAATCGGCTGCTCGTTCGATCGCCGGGATCGATGCGGCCGTCGCCGGCCTCTGGGTGCCGGACCGAAGCCAGCGCGTCGACCATTGCGTTCGGTGCGGACTGGGGTCAGACGTCCCGGGCATCGTCGTCGATGCGGATGGCGTATGCACCAGCTGTCATGAATACGACGTCGTGGCCCCACAGGCGGCGGCCTGGTTCCGCACCGAAGACGACCTCCACCGGGAGCTCCGGGCGGCCAACGCCCGATCCACCGGCGACTACGACGTTCTCCACCTGCTCTCCGGCGGCAAGGACTCCACGTACGCGCTCTACCGTCTGGTCGAGATGGGCGCCCGAGTGCTCGCCATCACGCTGGACAACGGATTCATCTCCGACGGCGCAAAGGACAACGTCCGTCGAGCCACCGCAGCGCTCGGCGTCGACCACGAGTTCGTGACCGTCGATGCGATGAACGAGATCTTCCGTGACAGCCTCGAGCGGTTCTCGAACGTGTGCAACGGCTGTTACAAGGCGATCTACACGATCGCGCTCGAGCGGGCCGACCGTCTCGGGATCCCGGCGATCGTGACCGGCCTGTCGCGTGGCCAGTTCTTCGAAACCCGTCTCGTTCCCGGCCTGTTCGAGACCGACCGGTTCGATCCGAACTCGATCGATGTGGCCGTCACCGAAGCCCGGCGCATCTATCACCGCACTCCCGACGCGGTGTCCGAGAACATGGACGTCGACTTCCTCCAGGACGGCGAGATCTTCGACCGGGTCTCCTTCATCGACTTCTACCGCTACGTCGACGTTGAACTCTCGGAGATGTACCGGGTGCTCGAATCGTCCGGCACCTGGGAACGGCCGGACGACACCGGTCGCTCGACCAACTGCCTCATCAACGCGGCCGGAATCTACGTCCACAAGATCGAACAGGCGCACCACAACTACGCCCTGCCGTACAGCTGGGATGTGCGTCTTGGGCACAAGACCCGAGCTGAAGCGATGTTCGAGCTCGACGATCCGATGGACGAGCAGGAGCTCGCGTCGATCACCGAGATGCTGGCGCAGGTCGGGTACGAACCGAAGCCGCCAGAAGTGTTGACGCTCTGGGTGACGGCGGAGGATGGTGCCGAACCGAACATCGACGAGGTTCGGGCGGAACTGGTTCGTCTGCTCCCGGCGCACGCACACCCGCAGGCAATCGAGCTCATCGACGAGGTGCCACTGACCGTCAACGGGAAGGTGGACACCGCTGCGCTGCCGGCACCGGCTTCGCGCCGGTCCGTCTCGGCCGCGGCATCAGGACGTCTTCCGGAAACCACCACCGAACAGCAGGTCGCTTCGGTCTGGGCCGGGGTGCTCGGCCTTGGCGCCGTCGGCGCAAACGACGACTTCTTCGCCCTCGGGGGCACGTCGCTCCACGCGCTCGAGATGATCGTTCGGGTGAGCCAGGTATGCGGCGTGAAGGTGAACGAATCGTTGGCCTTCACCCACCGAACCGTCGCCGACCTCGCGACGGCGATCGAGGCGCTCGCTGCGGATCCGGATGCTGCGCCTGCTGCGGTGCTCGAGATCCCGACCCTCAATGGCGAGCGTCCGCTGAGCCCGGGCGAAGCCTCGATGCTCTACGAGTGGCGGCTGAACCCGGCCGATCTTCGCTACAACGTGGCTCGGCTCTACTACCTCCCCGGCGGGTACGACCGGGAGCGGTTCGACGCCGCCGTTCGTGCCGTCGTCCAGCATCAGCCGACGCTGCGAACCTCGTACGGATCGCACCGGTCGGAACTTCCCATCGATGTCGCGTGCCGCATCGGCGAGGCGTCGAGCGAGCATGCCTCGTTGCGTCAGCTCGCCGATCAACTGAACCGCCAACAGTTCGATCTCATCAACGGACCGCTGATGACGGTGCACCACCTCTCGTCCGACTGGGAACCGGATCGCGGTCTCGGTGCGGTACTCATCCGGGCGCACCACATCGTCAGCGACGCAAGCTCCCTGGACTCGCTCTGGAGCCAAATCGATGTGGCCTATCAGGGCGGTCAGCTTCCGCACCTGCCGGTCAGCTATGCGGAACATGGCGCCTGGATGCGGGCCAACCGGCCGTCGCTCGACGACATGTGGTTGCAGCCCGGAGACCCCGAGCCCGGCCGGGTCCAGGTGCTGCCGCCCGGAGGTGAGCCCGATGGGTTCATCGACGCCGTTGCGCCGGTGACCGCCGCCCGCTTGCGTGCCGCCGCCGACTCCACCACATTCACCACGTTGCTCACCGCGCTCGCCGCAGCGATGGCGCCGTGGCACGACGACCGACGATTCGAGGTCTCCATCGCCGGATCCGTCCGCGACCATCCGTCGGTCTCCGATCTGGTCGGCTATTTCGTCAACCCGCTGCCGATGCTCGTGGACGTGGATCCGTCGTCGTCGTTGATGGCCCTGTCGGAGCAGGTCCATGATTCGCTTGCGTTGGTGTTGGAGCGGCGCACCGTTCCGTTCGCCGACCTCGTGGCTGCCGCACGCGAGCGGGGCGTGCCCGAGCCCGGGGCCGGTGTCATGCTCGCCTTCGAAGACGTGGAACCTGCGGCACTGGATGGAGAGGTCGTGCATCACGCCACGCTCGCCTCTGGAGCGTCTGTCAACGACGCGACGTTCTTCGTGCAGATCCGGGGCCAGCTCGTGGAACTCGGGTGCGAGTACCGGGGTGAGACGATCGGTCGCGCCGCTGCTGCGGAAATGCTCGATGCGTTCGCGGTAGCCCTGGGAGCAGCCGTCGAACGGCCGGCCGACACCGTGGCCTCAGTTGCCCGTTTGGGCGACCGGCCAACGGTCGAACTCGTCCATGAACCCGTCCCCGTTCCACAGCTGCTCCACGCCGCCGCCGACACATCGGGTGCCCGACCGGCCGTTCGGTGCGGCGATCGCAGGCGAACCCACGCAGAGGTTGCCGATGCTGCGGGAGCGCTCGCCGGCCGGCTTCGAGCTGTCGGCGTCGAGTCGGGAGATCGGGTCGGCGTCGTGCTCGCCCGATCCACAGAACTGGTGGTGGCGATCCGCGCCATCTGGATGCTCGGCGCCTCGTACGTGCCGGTCGACGTGAGCCAGCCGCCGGCACGGGTTGCCGAACTCATGGCCAGCGCTGCTGTCTCTGCGGTGCTGACCGACTCGGCCGGCCACGAGGGTCTGCACGAGGTGATTCGAGTCGACGTGGACGCGGTCGATCCTGCGGTCCTGCCGCCGGCTCGCCCGCATCCGACCAGTCTCGACGACGAGGCGTACGTCATCTTCACGTCGGGCTCCACCGGGCGACCCAAAGGCGTCTCCATCTCGCACGGAAACCTGGCCTCGTCGCTCGCTGCCCGACGACAGTGGTACGCCGAAGAGGTGCGGAGCTACCTCCTCATCTCGAGCGCCGGATTCGACTCGTCGGTCGCCGGCATCTTCTGGGCGCTCGCTGATGGCGGTGAACTCGTGGTGCCCACCGAGACCGAAGTGCACGATGTCGATGCGCTGCTCGAACTCATCGCCGAGGCCAAGCCGTCGCACACGCTGTGCGTACCTTCCTTGTACGGCGCCATGTTGCAGCGACACGGCGATGCGTTGCCCGCCCTCGACACGGTCATCGTGGCGGGGGAGGCGTGCCCGCCCGATCTCGTTCGTCGCCACCACGAGCTCGCATCCGGCGTTTCGCTCGTGAACGAATACGGTCCGACCGAGGCCACGGTTTGGGCGACCGCGCACCGATGCGATGATTCGCCGTCGGGAACCGTGCCGATCGGTGCGCCGATTCCGGGCGTCCGCGTTCGGATCGAGAACGAAGATGGCGGAGAGGTCCCGGCCCACGTGCCCGGCGAACTCGTCCTCCTTGGGGCGACGGTGTCGTCCGGTTACATCGGCGATGCCGACTCGGGTGGATTCTCCGACATCGACGGTGAGCGCGCCTATCGAACCGGCGATCGGGTTGTGGAGCGAGCCGACGGAGTGTTGGAGTTCCTCGGCCGTATCGACGACCAGCTCTCGGTCGGTGGTGTCCGGATCGAACCCGGCGAGGTGGAACACACGCTGCTGCGGGTCCCCGGCGTTTCCGCGGCAGCCGTCGGCCTGATCGACGGCCGGCTTCGGGCCTGGGTCGAGGCGGACGACGCTGACGGCGAGGCGCTCCGGCGTCTCGTCGCCGAACTGCTTCCGCCGACCCACGTGCCGTCGTCGGTCTCGGTGGTGGAACAACTTCCCCGAACGCGCAACGGCAAGGTCGATCGCTCGGCGCTGTCCATGTTGGTGACGCCGCCGCCGATCCCCGCCGCAGCAGCGCAGCTCGATGTCGACGCCGAGTCGGGTGCTGATGCCGCTGAGGCCACGGTCGAGCCGGAGATGGA
>CALBVR010000356.1 GCA_937969565.1 uncultured Acidimicrobiales bacterium
TCGGGGTCTGACCCCCTTGCGGCGGCGGTTATTGGCGGTGAAGGGTGGCGCTGAGGTGGTGTTGCAGCGGCTGGCCGACGGCACCCATGTCGACCGTGTACGACAAGGCATCGCCATCCACCGAGAGCGACCGGCGCACCGCCGACACCTCCTTCGCCGTCGGCGTCGTCAACACATCCGTCGCCTCCAACACGATCGACCCCGACCCCGCATCGACCGTGCCCGCATGCACCTCCACGATCCCGCTCGGCTGCACCACAACGAACTCCACCGCATCCACACCCACCGGCCGCAGATACCCCGACTCCGCATGCAACGGCAGCCCCGTCTCCGCATGCTTCGTCCGCTGCACATACGAGACGAACGGCTTGCCCACATGCCGGAACTCGACCTGCTCGTTGTACCCGAACGGCTCGATCGTCGGATACCGGCCCTCCCCCGAGCCATGCCACTCACCGAGCAGAAAGGACAGATGTGCGACGTCGTCATGCAGCGAAGGAGCCATGCCGCAGTCTCGCCGAACCCACCCCCACGTGCCACCCGACGCACCAGCAACCACACCCCGCCCACCTACGCTGAAACCACCCGATCACGGACCTGCGATGGACCCCACCGACCCGCTCACCAACCACACACCCGCCGGCAAGATCCGCACGCTCATCCGCGGCGCCACCGGCCGCTGCTCCGTCGACGGCAACCTCCTCGTCAGCGCCCGCTGGACCAAACTCCCCGACACCTGCAGCCGCTGCGGAATCAAGCTCGAACGCAAAGAAGGACAGTTCGTCGGCGCCGTCGGCATCAACACGATCCTGTCGTTCGGCGTCATGCTCATCGTCATGCTCGCGGGCATCGCCCTCACCGCCCCCGACATCGCCGTCGGCCCCCTCGTCCTCGCCACCGGCGCATCCGCACTCATCGCGCCGCTCTTCCTCCTCCCCCTCAGCAAGACCATCTGGAACGCCATCGACCTCCTCATGATCCCGCTCGAACCCGGCGAAGCGCCCCTCCTCGAAAACGAACTCGCCAAGAAATCCGCCTGAGGCCGTATCCCCGCCGACCTCCCACACGATGTCCTTGATGAGAAGCTGGGAGGACAACCCCTCCCCGCACGAGGACACGACTTGGACCGCTTCCCCCGAAGCCACAGCGATGACGTCGGGCAGCCGCTGGACGCTGCCATCCAACTGGCGCGCCAAGGCGACCCGCTCGGCTACAACCAGCTGTTCCACGCCCACGCCGACGCCATCCGCGGCTTCGGCCGCCTCCGAGGCGCCCCCGATCCCGACGAACTCGCCAACACCGTCCTCTTCGATGCCTTCCGCGGCCTCCCCAACTTCACCGGCAACGCATCCGACTTCCGCTCCTGGGTCTTCCGCATCGCCCGCAACAAGATCGTCGACGCCCACCGAGCCGCCGCCGTCCGCCCCCGCTCCGCCGGCATCACTCCAACCGACGACGACGTCACCCCCGTCGGCGGCGCCGACCTCGACGCCCTCCACCATCTGGGCATCGGCCACCTCGCGCCCGCATTCCATCAACTCACCGACGAACAACGTGAACTGATCGTCCTCCGATTCGTCGCCGACCTCTCGCTCGACGAAACCGCCGCCGCACTCGACAAGCCCCTCACCGCCGTGAAGGCCATGCAACGGCGGGCCCTGGCGACACTCCGCCGAACAATTTCTCCCGAAGTGGTATCCCGATGACCGACTCGAACGATGTCCCGGGTGAGATGCCCACACCAGCCAACGACCCGAACGACTACCAGCCCGGCACCGACCCCGGCCTGGACGCCATGTTCGCCGAGCTCTCCCAGGCCGCCCACTCCGGCAGCCCGGTCGAGCCCAGCGACGCACTGCAGTCGTTCGTGTCGATCGGCCGGGTGGACCTCTCCGATTCCGCCACCGGCGGCGTCGTCCACGACCTCGGAACCGTGCCCATGGGCGCAAGCACGGAACCGGAGACTCCCAGGAGAAAACCCTTGCTTTCCACCTTCACAGCCCTGTTCGCCACCGCAACCGGGAAACTCGTGCTCACCGGCAGCCTCGCCGCCGCAAGCGTCGCCGGCGCCCACTCCACCGGCGTCGTCGACGTACCGCTGCTCCCCGAGGTGAACGAACCCGCCGTCGTCATCGTCCAGGACGACGAGGCCGCCGACGACCGCGCCGAGTTCGCGGCCCAGACCGACACCACCACAACCACCGTCCCCGGCGCCGACGACACCGAAGACTCGGCTGACGACCGCATGGACGACGACGTCGATTCGTTCGACGACATCGACAGCAGCGACGACGATAACACCTCGAGCGTCACGGTCACCATCAACGGTGAAGAGGTCGAGCTCACCGACGACGAAATCGATGCGTTCCTCGACCAGTTCGAGGCCGACATCGAAGCGAACACCGAAGCCTGGGAGGCCGCCGTCGCCGCCTGCGAAGCCGCGTTCGACACCATCGCCCCCGACGCCGGCGCCGGGTTCGATCCGGCCGACATCGACGCCTTCATGGCTCAGGTCGACGACGCCATGCAGGCCTGCTTCGACGCCATCGACGACGCCGGATTCGCCGGCCCGCTCAGCGGCCTCGACCTGGACGACATCGAAGACTTCGACTTCGACCTGGACCTCGACGACCTCGGCGAGTTCGACCTGGACTTCGATCTCGACGACCTGTTCGACGAGGACTTCCCCTTCGACGACCACGACGGATTCCCCCTCGACCCCGAGGCCTTCGGCGACTTCGACCTCGAGGGCTTCGACTTCGACGAGTTCGACTTCGAGGACTTCGATGGCGACTTCCCGTTCGGCGAACTGCCCTTCGACCCGACCGACCCGAATGGCTTCGACCAGTGGCTCCAGGACCAGGGCATCGACCTGGACGACCTCGGCTTCGACCTCAGCGACCTCGAGGGCTTCAGTGCCGACGGGTTCGACTTCGATGATCTCGGGGCATTCGATGATCTGATCGACCAGTTCGAAGACGACTGGGACGAGTTCGAAGACGACTGGGATGAACTCGAGGACGACATCGACAGCTGATCGCCCCGCACGCCCGGGAGATCCCCCAGATCTCCCGGGCTTGTGCGTGTACGGGCCCAGAATGGGCCATCCGACTGCCGCACCACGCCGTCGCAGATGGTAAACCGGGCCTTTGGCGGGATGGATCTAGGACAGGCGCGCACCCTCGTTGAAACCAGATGAGCAGGAGACGAACTTCGGAACGTCTCGAACAACAATCACGACGCCCGATACCGGCGCGCCCCCACCGGCTGCGCCGTCCACGGTCACGCTGACCCCGCCGCCGATTCCCGGCCACGCGCGGATCGCGCCCGACGCCACGCCCACCGTCGGCGCCCGGGCCGAAATCGTCCTCGAGCCCGACCTCGTCCTCATACCCGACCCCCCAGCGCCGCCGGCGGCAGCACCGACGCCGACGCAACACCTGCCGGTCCTCGTCCATCCCGACGACCTCGACGAGCCGGAACCGCCCGGCTATTGGAAGTGGGCGCTCGGCGGAGCGACGCTCGGCGCGATCATCGCCGCCCTGCTCACCGTCTTCGTCATCCAGCCGAGCCGCAGCGACCCGGCCGACGCCACCCTTCCCGTCA
>CALBVR010000357.1 GCA_937969565.1 uncultured Acidimicrobiales bacterium
AGGGCTGAACCCGACGCGAAACCGCTATCGTTGACACTCGCTTCCACGGAAGCCTGGAGGAGTGCGAGAGCGGCCGAATCGGCACGCTTGGAAAGCGTGTGTGGGGAAACTCACCGTGGGTTCGAATCCCACCTCCTCCGCCAAGAGTTCTTCACGTCAACGCCGAGTTCGGCCCGGTCTTGAGCTGACTCAAGGACCTCATGCGATCGTCGCGGCGGCGGTCGTCGGCAAGCCGCGCAAGCTTGTCTCGATCGATGCCGTCGGCGTCGACGACGGCGACCTTGCAATCGGACACCGCTCGCAGGGTCGACGTTCGTGCTCCCGCCTCCATCACCGCTCGCTCGCCCGCAACCGCCCCGGGACCGAGCTCGGCCACAGGGTCACCGTCCACCTCCACGCCGAGAATGCCGTTCAGCAGAAGGAAGAGCTCCGAACCGGGCTCGCCCTGCTCCACGAGGGTCGACCCTTCGGCCACCCGTCGAATCGATGGCTTGGCGCCGCCTCGCATGATCGACTCCTGGAGACCCCGCTCCAGCAGGCTCTCGACTTCACTGACCCTTGCGGGCGAGTCCTCATCACCCCAGGGCGTGCGGCGGCCGAACGACGAGTTCATCCACCGCTTGTATTCGGCGACACTGCTCTTGCCCACGAGCGCACCGTCATCACCGAAGACCCAGTGCCGGGGAAACCCTGATGCACCGGCGAGCTCGGCCGTGTGAGTGCCATCGGTGTGAATGGTCAGCTCGAGCGTCGTCCAGACGGTCGGAGCGACGTATTGCACGAAGGGAGGATGCGCGACCCTCCTCGGCATCGGGGCACCGGTGCGGCCGCCCACCGTCTGCCGAAAGCGCACCGCGGACCCTGATCGCTCGGGCTCCGTCTGCAGATCCGGCAAGCTCGTCGCCGCAAACGTGACCGAGCCGGCTCCAATACCGACCGTCGTTCCGCCCATCACCCCGCCGCCGCAGTATCCGGCGTCGACGACCGCTCCGTCGTCGACCTCGACGAACGCCCGAAGTTCGTTCGCGAATCGGAAGCGGTCGGCGACCCGAAGCTCCTCGATCGCAGCCGACACGTCCGCACCGAGATGGTCCGGGGGTGGCGGATCGTGATGGGCAAGCTTCATCCGTGTCGCCGCCCGGCCCATCCCCTCCAGCAGATCCGATGGGATCCACGACACCGTGGTGACGCTCCGCTCAATTCGCATCGCTCCTCCTTCATGTACGACTCCTGAAGCAACGATGCGGAACGCTCCCTGCGCCGTCGACCGTGCCCAGCCGTCGACCGGATGGGGGTTAACCCGCACCTCGTTCGGGCCTCAGCACGCTGTCGCCGGCCGCCGAACCTCATCACAATCGAAATGACAACCGACCGCAGTGAGGGCACGCCCGATGACGATTTCCATCTTTCTCGCCGACGACAATCTGATCGTCCGTGAGGGCGTGCGGGCACTGGTCGAGCTCGAGGATGACTTCGAGATCGTGGGGCAGGGCGCCGACTACGACGAACTGGTCGCCGGCGCCGAAGACACGAATCCTCAGGTCGTGGTCACCGACATCCGAATGCCACCCAACTTCGCCCGGGAGGGCATCGACGCGGCGAAGCATGTGCGGCGGCGTCATCCGGGAACCGGCGTCGTGATCCTGTCGCAGTACGACGACCCGGACTACGCCGTGTCGCTGTTGTCCGAGGGTGCTGCCGGGTACGCCTACCTGCTGAAGGATCGAGTCGGCGAAGGCGACCAGCTCGCCCGGGCCATCCGCGAGGTTGCGTCCGGCGGTTCGCTGCTCGACTCGAAGATCGTCGAAGGCCTCACGACGCCCGTGCGGGCCGACGGGTCACTCTCGGCCGAGGAGGAGCACCTCCTGCAGCAGGTGGCCGAGGGCCGGTCGATCAAGGCCATCGCCACTCAGTTGCAGACGACGACGACCGCCGTCAACGCGTCGATCGAGCAGCTCTTCACCACCCTTGCCGAGGGCACCGCCGCCGGCCATTCCGACAGCCTCGCCCGGCTGCGGATGCTCCAGCAGGCGATCGTGGAACGCAAGGAGCAGGGCGATGCGCTCGAGCGGCTGCTGCCCGGTGGGGTGTCCGAGCAGATCCTCGAGGCCGGCCGCCGGCCAGGCGAAACCGAAGAGCTCACCGTCACCGTGCTGATGTCCGACATCCGGGGGTACACGACCATCGCCGAGCACGCCGACCCGAGTGTGCTCGCCGGGCAGCTCCACGAACATCGAGCCGCCATGAACCAGGCGATCCTCGCGCAGAACGGAACCGTCATGCAGTTCGTCGGCGACGCGGTGATGGCAGTGTTCGGCGCGCCGGTCGCTCAGGCCGACCACGCCGATCGAGCGGTCGAGGCCGCCCGAACGATGCACGGCGCCCAACGGAACCTCAACGAACAGTGGCGGGCCGAGGGGCAGGCCCCGTTCGAGCTGGGTCTGGGCGTGTCGACCGGGCTCGTCGCTGCCGCGCTGTTGGGTTCGGCCGAGCGGCTCGAGTACTCACTCGTGGGCGACACGGTCAACCTCACACAGCGGCTCCAACAATGGGCCGAACCCGGCGAGACCGTGCTGAGCGAGCCCACGTGGGAGGCGATCGGCGAGAAGCCCGAGTCCGACCGACTCGAACCTGCAATGGTGAAGGGCAGAGACACCCCCGTGTCCGCCTATCGATTTCCGCAGAGGACGGCATGACGATGACCGATGCGCAGCTGATCCGGACGGGTCGGATCATCTCGGGCGCGGCCGTCCTGATGGCGGTGATCGGCCTGGGCACGGCGATCGCCATCGGCCGGTGGGAGTCGGCCTGGAACTCGCTCACCCCGGTGAATGCATTGATCGGGCTCGGCTTCGGCGCGCTGGCGTGGACCGTCCTCCCGAGCCAACCGCGCAATCGGTCGATCTGGATCTACACCGTGGCCGCGTTCTTCGGCGGGCTCTATGCGATGGCCCTGGTGGGGATCGTCCTCCAGATTCCCGTCGAGACCGAACTCGCCGCTCAAGAGCTGATTCCGGCCGACCATCCGTTGTCCGTGGCGATCTTCGCGACCGCCATTTCGTCGGCGTGGATGCCGGCGTTCCTGCTTCCGCTCACCCTCGCCATGCTGCACTTCCCCGACGGAGAACTTCCCTCACCCCGATGGCAGCCCGTGGCGCGGTTCGTCGCCACGATGTTCATCCTCGCCATGGTGTTCCAGATCGCCGCCAATCACCCCCGGAGCACCGGCGCGGTCCCCGTGCCGGGCGGAGTGGTCAGCACGATCGCCGAGATCCTCGGCAACATCACCCTCGCCTCCGGACTCGTATGCATCGGATCCCTCGTCGTTCGCTACCGGAGCGGGTCGGGCGTGGTGCGGCGCCAGATTCGGTGGATTGCATTCGCAACCGCCTTCCTGGTGCTCGGAGAGATCGCGAAGCGGTTGACGTACGGCAGCAGCGTGGGCGATCCGACGGTCGAGAACGTCCTGAACCTCATTCCGCTGGTGGTCATGATCGCAGCGTTCTCCGTGGCGATCACCAAGTACCGGCTCTACGACATCGACGTCATCATCTCGAAGTCCGTCACCTACCTCGGGCTCGCCGCGGTGGTCTCTGGTTTGTACGCCCTCGTCGTGGTGCTGCCGTTGTTTCTCCTCGGTCGCTCCGAGACCGACGACCCCGGGGTGTTGTTGCCCATCCTCGCGACCGCCGTCGTTGCGATTGCCTTCGAACCCGCTCGGTCTCGACTCGAGCGCATCGCGAATCGCATGGTCTACGGCGACCGGACCACACCCCACGACGTGCTCGCCCAGGTGACCGGGCTGCTCGCCGACGCGCGCCGTGGCGCCGCCGCCCAGGACGTCGCCCGACTGCTCGCCGAAGGGACCGGCGCCGACCGGGCCACGGTCTGGCTGGCCGACGACGACACACTCACGCCGGACGGGGTCTGGCCCGCGGGGTCGGTTGCATCGCCAGACTGGGCCGCTGACTCCGCCGACGTGGAGCTTTCCCTGTCCCAACCGGTCGTCCACCTCGACGAGACGTTCGGAGCCGTCGGGATCATGAAACCGAAGAACGACCCGCTCACTCCGGCCGACCGGGAGCTCGTCGCCGACGTGGCCGCCGGCTCGGGCCTCCTCCTGCGAAACATCCGACTCAACCGGGACCTGGTCGCCCGAGCTGAGGACGTCCGCGGTTCTCGACGCCGACTGATCGCTGCGCAGGATGCGCAACGACGTCGATTGGAACGGGACCTCCACGACGGCGCCCAGCAACGCGTCGTCGCACTGAAGGTGAAGCTCGGTATCGCCCGAACCCTCGCCAAACGCGAGGGCGCCGATGCACTCGACGAGCGGCTCGCCGGTCTGGCCACGGCCATCGACGGTGCGGTCGACGAGCTCCGCGGCGTCGCCCACGGCATCTATCCCCCGCTGCTGGAGACCGAGGGACTCCGGGTTGCGCTCCAGGCGCTGGAACGGTCATCGACCTCCACGAGCATCCCGGCCGAGGTGCAGACGGTCGACATCGAGCGGTACGACCGATCGGTCGAGGAGACCGCCTACTTCTGCGTCGTCGAGACACTCCAGCAGGCCCGGATGTCCGGAGTCGAGCGAGCTTGGGTGAAACTCGTCGGCGACGAGGCGAACGTCCGCATCAGCCTCCGCCTCGCCGGAGGCGTCGACACCGCCGACCTCACCGCAATCATCGATCGGGTGGATGCGCTCGGCGGCCACCTGGAGGCGACCGTTGCGGCCGACGACGATCGCGTGGTCACCGTTCGCCTTCCCCTGAACCCCGTCGGGCGCGAGGGAGCGTTCGCATGAACGAGGCGAACACGCCCACGTGGCCGCGCCGCTTCGCTGTGGCCACCAGCAGCCTGTATCTCGTCGCCGCAACAGTGCAGCTGAGCCAGGGCCTGGGCTTCAATCTCGCCACCCTCGTCGGCTTCGGGGCGTACGTCGCCATCGGCAATCTGATCCTGCTCCGGCGCTCGGGCAATCTCGTGGGTGCGGCGCTCGCCTCGTACGGCACGCTCTTTGCCTTCGGGAATGCCGGGCTCGCTACAGCCGACTCATTCGATGCGGCCGGCGATCTGTATGCGGCAGCAGCGGTAACGATCCCGACGGGAATGGCGACGTCTGCCGGCATCTGGATTGTGGCCGCCGTCTGGCTCTTGTTTCCGGACGGACGGCTCAGCACTCCCCTCGACCGCAAGCTCTTGATCGGAAGCGGGATCGTTGCGGTTATTACCGCGACCCTCGGCGTCTTCGCCGCTCCGCAGGCACTGCCCGAGACCACCCGGTACACCCATCCGTTCGTGAACGATGCGCTCGCCAACTTCCTTCGGTCGATGCACGACGGGCTCGTCGGAGGGACGTTCCTCTTCGGGTACTTCGTCGCCGCTCGTGTGGTGCTCCGCTACCGCCACGGTGATCCGGTCGAGCGC
The DNA here is from genome assembly GCA_937969565.1 of uncultured Acidimicrobiales bacterium. Classification (GTDB taxonomy): domain Bacteria; phylum Actinomycetota; class Acidimicrobiia; order Acidimicrobiales; family SHLQ01; genus SHLQ01. The sequence goes on from CALBVR010000357.1 coordinate 5,428, forward strand.
CGGCAGGCCGGCTGGATCGCCGTGGCCGCCATCTTCGCCATCACCGTGCTCCTCGGCAACGCGTTTCTCCAGCCGCTCGGCACCGACACCCGTGCGTTTCTGCTGATCGACGCCGTCGCCATCGCTGCGATCCCGCTGGGCGTCGGGATCGCCATCTTCCGATACCGGCTCTACAACATCGACGTCATCATCAATCGGTCGGTCACGTTCGGCTCCCTCGCCGCCTTCATCGGCCTCGTCTACATCGGCATCGTCGTGGGCGTCGGTGGGCTCGTCGGCGATGACGCCGGATTCGGCCTGTCGATCGCAGCGTCGGCGTTCGTGGCCATGGCCTTCCAGCCGGTACGCCGGCGAGTCGAACGATGGGCGAATCGGCTCGTGTACGGCGACAAGGCGACACCCCACGAGGTGCTCGTCCGCTTCTCCCGCCGATCGGCCGAGCTCACCGACCAGGACCTCCTCGCTCGCGTTCCGCAGATGATCGTGGACGGAACGGGTGCCGCAACCGCCACGCTCTGGACGCGCTCCGACGACGGTTTCCAGGCCGAGGCGTCGTGGCCGGACGCGCCGTCCGACCGTGTGCTCGAACCCGGCCCGTCCTTCACGGACCCGACCGCCGATCACTCGGTGCCGATCACCCACGACGATGAGCTGCTGGGCGGCATCTCGCTGATCAACCATCGAGGCGACACCCTGGCCCCAGCCGAGACGACGCTCCTCACAAACCTGGCGTCGGGCCTCGGCCTGTCGCTCCGCAACGCCAGCCTGACCGCCCAGCTGCGGCGGCAGGTGGCCGAGCTCGAGTCATCCCGAGAACGGGTGCTGACCGCCACCGACGAAGCTCGGCGGGCGCTCGAGAACGACCTCGACAGCGGCCCGCAACAGAAGCTCGTTGCCCTCAAGGTGATGCTCGGACCGATCCGCAAGCTCGCCGAGCGCAGCGGAGCCGAGAAGACGGCCGGGCTGCTGACCTCGCTCGAGGTCGAAGCCGGCGAGGCGATCAAGGCGGTTCGTGACTTCGCCAGCGGCGTCTACCCGCCGCTCCTCGAGGCCGAGGGGTTGGCGGCCGCGGTGATCCAGCAGACCCGTGATTCGATGCCACCGGTGACAGTCCGAGGCGACACGCAGGCCCGGTTCCCCCGCGACGTCGAAGCCGCCGCCTACTTCTCGATTCTCGAGGCGTTGCAGAACACAGCCAAGTACGCGGATGCGTCGAACATCGTCGTCCGACTTGCGTCGACCGACGGGGTGCTCACGTTCTCCGTCGACGACGACGGCGACGGATTCGATGCCGACAGCATCAGCCCTGGAGCCGGCCTCGTCGGCATGGCCGATCGGCTCGACACGGTGGGCGGCACCATCTCGATCGATTCAACGCCGGGCCGCGGCACAACGGTGAGCGGCACGATTCCGGCCCAGGTGCTCGTCGCCGTCTAGCTTGCCGAAGCCCGAGCCCAGGCCGACTCGAGCTCGTCCATGCTGAACTCCGACTTCGGCACGAAGGCGAATGCGCCGGCAGCGAGCGCCGGCTCTTCGAAGCCGCCGGACTCGTGGGTGGACATGACGAGTACGTGCGGTGGATCGTCGAGCTGACGAATCATGCGAGTGGCCTCCAAGCCATCGACCACCGGCATTTGCACGTCCATCAACACCAGATCCGGACGGAGTCGTTCGGCCAGCTCGAAGCCGAGCTGTCCGTTCTCGGCTTCACCGACGACCTCGAACCCATCCGTGAGTTCCACGACGAGCCGGGAGGCGTCCCGAAACGGCGATTGGTCATCCACGATCAGCACTCGAACGTCGGTCATGTCGCCATCATGGCATCGGGCGTTCTTGGCGCCATCGGTGCTGACCCCCGTTCGAGGGTGGGGCTGTCACCCTGCGCCAGCGCCCAGGTACACGAGCACGGCGCGCACGCGCCGGTGCGTCTCCGAGCTCTGCTCGAGGTCGAACTTCATGAAGATCGAATTGATGTGCTTCTCCACCGACCGGGCGGAAATGAAGAGTGCCTCACCGATCCCGGCATTGCTCGCGCCGGTGGCCATCTGCTCCAGTACCTCCCGCTCGCGGTCGGTCAGCCGTTCGAGGACCGATGCCTCGTCCCGGGAGTGGTCGAGCATGAGGGCGTTGACGACCTTCGGGTCGACGACCGTTCCGCCCTCCGACACGCGACGGATCGCCTCGTACAGCTCGTTCCCATCACCGACGCGCTCCTTCAGCAGATAGGCGCGACCTTCGGATCCGTCCTCGAAGAGACGAACCGCGTAGGCCGGCTCCACGAACTGGCTGAGCACCACCACGCCCATCGTCGGGTGGTCCCGCCGAACCCGACCGGCCGCCTGGATGCCCTCGTCGGTCTGGCTCGGAGGCATCCGGATGTCGGTGACGACGACGTCCGGGACGAACTCGTCGATTGCGGCGACGAGATCGCTCAGCGAGCCGCAGGACCCGACGAGTTCGAGCTCGTCTTCGAGCCCGATGACGGTGGCGATGCCCTCGCGCATGAGGAAGTTGTCTTCCGCTATGACCACCCGCAACACCATCGCCAGAACCCTAGGGGACGATTCCGCTCCGGATCGAGCTGTCGGCCCACCGTCGATCGCTCCGGGTGAAAGTGAGACGCGACCCCTTCACCCGATTCGAAGACCGCCAGAAACCGCCTTGCTAGCCTCGGCGCAATGAACGTCTCGAATTCATGGGTTCCACAGTGTTGAGGAAGAGACGCCGTTGATCTCGCTGTTGCTCATCGGATTCGGGCTGGTGATGCTCGGCACCCACTTCTTCTCGGTTTGGGCAGGCTTCCTCGGCAAGAACGTTCGCGAGATGTATGAAGAGATCGGCGATGGCTTGGTCTTTCGAGCCGCGCCAATCCTGTCTCTGGCAGGTGTCTTGCTCATCGTTGCCTATCGGATGTTGAGGTAGGTCTCCATCGCCGCGTTGGATCCGAACGGATCGAAGAGCGTCATGCGCCTCCGAGGGCTGCTCGACTCCGAGCGTTCGTGACGCGTCGTGGCGAAG
>CALBVR010000358.1 GCA_937969565.1 uncultured Acidimicrobiales bacterium
CCCGCACGCCGTCGACGTCGTCTTCCGCAGCGGTCTGGCCGTCTCGATGTACGGCCTGAACCTCACCCGTCAGGTCCGGATGACGGCCTCCCATTCCGACGAGCTGCGTCAGGCGGCCACGAACTCGTCGTCGAAGGCGGCTGCGTTCCTCGACTTCTACGAGGCAAACGGCGAACAGGACGGTCAGGGCCAGCCCATGCACGATCCGTGTGCGGTGCTCGGCCTGACCGACGGTGCCCGGTTCACGACGACGTCATCGCATATGGTGGTCGACACGGCGGACGATTCGACACGAGGGTGGACCCGGGTGGTTGACGCGGATGCAACAGATGCGGCACCGATCACGGTGGTCGAGACCGCCGACGCCCCGTTCCTGATCGAACGGATCATGGCGGCTGCCATCGCTCCGGATGGCGACGAATGACCGATTCCGTCAACGATTCCGGATTCATCGAATGGCTCCGGGGTCTCTTCGAAGACGCCGATGCTGCGTCGATGTTCCGGTGGGTGATCGTTGCCTGGCTGGTGCTCGTCGCCGCCATGGTCGTGCTCGACCGGCTCGGCACTGGCCTGCTCGGTCGCTCCCGGCCACTTGAACAGGTGCCGCCGGAGCGGGCACGGACGTGGCGCTGGGGCCGGCGGACGCCGCCGCCGACCTACTCCCTGCTTCCGACGGGGACGATCGATGAGCAGGCCTACAGCGCTCCCATCGTCGAGTCGATTCCGCTCTCGACGCGCCCGTTGGCGCTTCCGGCCGGAGCGCCCACCCTGCAGGTGCTGGCGAACGTGGACTACTGGCGCTGGGCCGGGGACCCGGCTGCGCCGCTCTTCGGGTACGAGAACAACGACCGTCTCAGCCGGGGCCACGCCCCGGAGCGGTACAACCCGGTGACCGGTCGTGTGGAATCGCTGGACCGTGACGAGGCGACCGGGACCCTGCTCTGGCCCGGCGATGTCGAGGCCCCACTTGCCCTGCGGCATGTCGTCGAGACCGAGCCGGACGACTCGGAGGACCCCGTTGCTTCCGACGACGTCGCCGAGGCGCCCACCATCGACCTCGAACCCCCGGAAACCGAAACGGTCGATGAGTCCGAGGTCGACGAGACCGAAGACGAAGCCGCGGAACTCGTGGACGAGACCGAGCCGGACGAACCCGATGTCGACGAGGACTCGGACGAACACGCAGACGACGATGCCGAATTGGATCGGATGGAAGTCGAGGCGGGCGCCGAGTGAATCCCTCCCGCACCCTTGCGGATCGGTTTCGCACCCAACGGACGGAACGGATCCGAGTCGACGGCAACGAGATCCACTCACTGCTCGAACTCGATCTCGCCGCCGGCGACGTGATCGAGATCGTCGTCGAGCAGCGCCACCCCAGCACGCCGCAGGGCGTGGCGATCACGAGCGACGGTGATCTGCGGGTGGTGGAGGTCGTGCCGGGGCAATCCCCGTTCGACGACGAAGCATCGACCGATCTCGCCATCGACTGCACCGACCTCGACGCCGTGGTCCTGCAGGCCGTCGCCGGGGATGACGACGAGGATCACCGACACCGGGTGCGACTTTGGAACACGTGGTCGATCGACGGTGGCGCTCAGGCGTGGACCGGCAACGCCGGAATCGTGATCGAGGATCTGGAACTTCCGAAGTCCGCCCACCGGCGTCTCCGGGCGTGGTGCAGCGACGGTCTCGGAAACGCAACCTTCGACGATCTCGTCGTGGTTCTCACGGTCGGATCGGAACCGGAAGATCCACCTACGTGACATCAGCCCGTCGGTGTGCAAAACTCCATTCAGGTCCTCGCTGAATCTGTCGAAGAGTCAACGAGGCTCGGGCCGAAAATCGGTCCTTTGACAAAGGAAGAAAAATGAGCATGAACCAGACAATGGCGTCTGGCGAACGACTCACGTTGCTCTGTGGAGCTGGCCAGGACGCTGTGTCCCGTCAGACCGCAGATGCGTGGTTGCGCCGTCGCCAAACGTTGCAGACAACCACCAACCAGATCCCGCAGAAGCGAGCCAGCTGATCAGTCGGTTGCGTACACCTCGTACGTGACCCCCGTCAGCACCGGCGCTCGATTCAGCACCGCCATCGCCTCGAGGAGCCATCGGGTTACCTCGGCGATCGGCGCGTCCGCAGGTACGGCCATGACCAGGCCGCGCCGTGGATGATCCTGCACGAGTCGCCAGATCTCCGGCTGGTGCACGCCCGCCTCGTTGAGCTGCTCGAGGGCTTTCGTTCCGGCGCGGTGTTGGATGCCGACGGCCGCCGCCTGTGGGCGCTTCCCGCCCGTTGCCGCCGTGATCGTCGCCAACGGAGCGGACGGTCCTCGGGCCGCAACCACGGAGAACAGCACGTTGTCCTCTTCGTAGCGGTCTGGATCGATCTCCAGGCTGAGATTCGCCCACCGCTCGCCTGACTCGACGCGCCCCGGGCCGAGCACGGTATCGACCACCGCCTCCGCCGCAGCGGTGTCAACGGCTTCGAAACGTCCTGCATCCTGGAGCATCGGTCCAGTTTCCCACGCCGCCCTGTCGCTGTCCCACCGCGGCTCTGGACGTCGTCCTACGCTGCACCCATGTCGGACACGCCAACGCTACGCCTCGCTGCCACATCGATTCCGATCCGAGACGGTGCACAAGGTCTGGAATTCCTGATGGTGAGGCGGGCCCAGGAGCTGAGCTTCGGGGGCATGTGGACCTTCCCCGGCGGTGCCATCGATCCGGAGGACGGCCCCACTCCTCCAAGCGATGCGACCGACGTGGATTGGGGCGAACCGAGCCTTGTCGCCACCGCTCGGGCCGCGGCGCAACGAGAGACGCGTGAAGAGACCGCGCTCGAGGTCGATCCGACGGCGCTCGTGTGGTTGTCGCACTGGGTTCCCCCCGTGGGCGGGATGGCCCCCAAACGATTCGCCACCTGGTTCTTCCTCGCTCCTGGGACTGCGGGAGAACTCGTGCTCGACACGGCGGAGAACACCGAGGCTGAGTGGATCTCGGCCTCCGCTGCGCTGACCCGCTTCGACGCCGGCGACTTCCCGCTGGCGCCGCCCACGTGGACGACGCTGTTCGACGCATCGAGCCAAGCGAGCGTTTCCTCGATGATGGGCGCGGCAGAGTCCGGCCCGGCGTGGTTCCACACGCAACTGCACAAGACCGAGGCCGGACTCGTGCTGCTGTGGGCCGGCGACGCGGGTTACGACGCGTCAGATCCCACGGTCGACGGACCGAGAAACCGACTCGTCGCCGCCCGCGACGGGGCCATGCGGCGAGAGTATTGGTGAGGGCGCCGCGGTCAGCGGCGCCCCAGTGTCACTTGGAACCGAGTGCGGCGGCGGCGCGGGTCTCTGCGACCTTGCGACGACCGATGATCGGTGTCGTCGGGGCGTAGCCTGCGGCGGCCCGTTCCGACTCCGATTCACCACCCCAGTAGCCGAGTTCGAGATTCTGGCGGGCGTATGCCCGGCAGGACTCGACCACGTTGCACTTCTCACAGATGAGTCGAGCTTTTGCTTCACGCCGTACACGTGCCTCGGGGCGTTCGGCGAAGGGAGCGAAGAAAAGATCGCTGTCCCCCACACACGCACCCTTCGACATCCATGAGGTCGTCTCGCCCGACACCGTCAGAGAATCGATCATTCTTGTCCTTGGTCCCTCCGCGAGGGCAGGACGATTACGACAAGAGATTTTGACATCTCCGACGCGCGCCCAAGCACCCTCGCACTCCACTGCTTGCGGGGAAGATTCTGCGCGCGGATGCACAGAGAATTCCAATAGTTTCCGTCGCGACCCCTATCTCTGGAAGAGATGGGGTCTCACAAACGGCGCTAGCACACGGGTCCGTTGTTTGTCGAATGAAATCGTATGAACTTTCGATCGACAGCGACCAGCCGGGTCGTCTGACCACAGCATCCGAAGCCGTCGATCGGTAAGCTACCGATCAGTAACCACTCGCACCGAGGAGCATCCATGCCTGAAGCCGTCATCGTCGCCGCCACCCGCACCCCGATCGGCCGAGCGGCCAAGGGCTCGCTCGTCGAGGCCCGGCCCGACGACATGTCGGCCTTCATCATCGATGCGGTGCTGAACAAGGTCCCCGAGCTCCCCCGCGAAGAGATCGAAGACGTCATCTGGGGCATCGGTCAGCCCGGCGGCGAGGGCGGCTACAACGTCGCTCGCGTCTCCTCGCTTCTCGCCGGACTCGAAGCACCGGGCGTCACCGTGAACCGCTACTGCAGCTCCTCGCTGCAGACCATCCGCATGGCCGCCCACGCGATCAAGGCCGGCGAAGGCGACGTGTTCGTCGCCGGCGGTGTCGAAGCGGTCAGCCGCTACGGCAACGGCGCGGCCGACACCGGCCCGCACAACGAGAACTTCGCGGCCGGCGAAGCTCGCACCGCCGAACGCTCCGCCGGCGAGAGCGGCACCTGGGAAGCCGGCGACGTCGCCGACATCTACATCGCCATGGGCCAGACCGCCGAGAACGTCGCCGAGATAACCGGTATCTCCCGCGAGCGTCAGGACGAGTGGGGCGTGCGCTCCCAGAACCGGGCAGAGGAGTCCCGCGACCGCGGGTTCTTCGAGCGCGAGATCAC
>CALBVR010000359.1 GCA_937969565.1 uncultured Acidimicrobiales bacterium
ATCCGATCCCGGCCGAAGTTGCCGAGAATCGCGTCGTTGCCATCCTGGCCGTACAGACGGTCGTCACCGAAACCACCGTCGATCAGATCGTCCCCATCACCGCCACAGATCACGTCGTCGCCACCGCCACCTGAGATCACGTCGTCCCCGGATGTCCCCAGGATCACGTCATCGAAATTCGTCGGCTGATCCCCGTTGTTCATGTCGACCGTCACCTGACGGCCACCACAGAACGGCCCCTCGGGCGCCGGCGGTTCCGGCGGTTCGGGCGGTTCAGGCTCGACGGGAAGCGAATTCAGAACCTGGTAGATCACGCCGTTCCGCTTGTTCATCACATAGAGCTCGCCATCGGGCCCCTGCCCGAAGCGCACATCCGCCCGCCCCGAACCGTCGTAGCTCGCCGCATCGTCGAACACGTCGAACAGGTTCGCCTTCGGCACCGGCGCAGCACCGCCCTCACCGTCGGCATCGAGGAACACCTGTGCCTCTCCCAGCACCGCCTGCGTCAGATCCTCAGGCGAATCGAGATCCGTATCATTCTCGTCGAGCTGGGTGATGGCGGCCGCCAGCTCGTCCACATCGGCATGCCAGATCAAGCCTGACCGCGGAAAGTCCGCCGACAGATACTGGCCGTCCAGCGCCGATCCGTTGCGTGTCGCATAGCCGCCAGCGATCGCCTGCTGGCCGAGATCCGGATCATGTCCGATCTGCGCCGCCGGATAGACGTAGGCGTTCTCCGCATCGTTGGCCGGCAGCTCATCGACCCCGACGCCGACGCCCAGCCCCGGGTCATCGAGATGCACGAACGTCCCCTCCCGATCCGACCAGCCGTAGTCCCCGCCCTTCGTCACCACGTTGATCTCTTCGACGTTGTCCCGGCCCGGCTCGGCGACCACCAGGTGCACGCCGCCGGCAGAGTCCTCGACGAACGCCAGGTGATGGGGGTTGCGATGTCCCAACGACCACACCTCGTCCAGCATGTTGGCGTCGCCCACGAACGGGTTGTCCGCCGGAACCGAATACGACGAGCCGCCCGACTCGAGCGGGTCGATGCGCAGCACCTTGCCCAACGCATCATTCGCCTGACCCGTTCCGGCAATGTCCGACAGGACGCTTCCATCGCCATGTCCGACATACAGCAGTCCGAAGTCGGCATCGCCCGACTCGGCAAACGGGTTGAACGCGATCTGCTTGATTGGGTGGTCGTAGAACGGGATGCCCACCCGGAACACCTGCCGATAGGACGCCGGATCCCCCAACCCGGTTACCTCGTCCACCTGCCACTCCACCAACACGCCATCCGCCGCAACCGCCGCAGCGGCACCACTCAGATACTCGGCTGCATTGGGTGCCGCCGGCTTCGTCTCCATCACCGACGTGTAGAACCGGCCGTTCTCGTCGAACTCCGGATGGAACGCCAACCCCCGCAGACCACCGTGGAACAGATTGGTCGTGTCCATCTCCCGATCCGTGGACGCCTCGATCGCCGCCTCCACATCAAGGAACAACACCGCTTCGGGCCCGTCGGCACCGTCCACGATCTCCCAGATCCGACCAGCGATGTCTTCCACCACGAAGATCCGATCACCGGCCGTCGCCATCGCGTTCAGGCGAGGCGCGTCGTCGCCGTTGAACGGAACCTCAACCCACGGCGTGACCACCACATCGACGCCCAGGTCCACGATCGGCGGCGTCAGCGGCGAATCCGCTCGCACGACTCCCGCCAACATCACCGTGCTGAGGACCAGCACGCCGCCAACCAACCACCGCTTCATCCCACGCCCTCCACCGACACGACCGAACCGAAAGGTACAACGGCCAGCCACCCGCGCCAAGGGACCCCCGACCCAAACCAAACACGGGCACCAAAACGACAACGGGTGCCGGCCCCAAAGGACCGGCACCCGAAGTGCGAACCGATCACCCCATCACGGGGCGACCATCGAGGGCTAGGCCTCGCAGTTCTTCGTGGTCTCGCTCTCGGTGCACGAGTCGGTACCCGTGCCACCGTTCACGTCGTCGGTGTCATCGCCACCGATGATGGTGTCGTCACCACCGTTGCCGAAGATGGTGTCGTCACCGTTGGTGCCGTCGATGAAGTCGTTGCCTCCGTTGCCGGAGATCGTGTCGTCACCGGAACCACCGCGAATGCGGTCGTTGCCTTCGTCACCGTTGATGATGTCGTCACCGGAGCTGCCGAACAGCGGATCGCGGCCGGTGCCACCGTTGAGGGTGTCCTTGCCACGGTTGCCGTCGAGGCGGTCGCGGTCTGCGCCACCGTTCAACTCGTCGTTGCCACCGCCACCGGCGAGCTTGTCACGGCCGTCTTCACCGTTCAGCGTGTCGTTGCCGTCCTGACCGAAGAGACGGTCGACGCCATCGCCACCGTTCACGAAGTCATCGCCTGGACCAGCAGCGACTTGATCGTTGCCGGTGCCACCGTTGACGATGTCATCGCCGCCCTCACCCGTCTCACCGTCTGCGAAGTCGGCGCAGATGAGGTCGTTGCCGCCGAGACCGTTGATGGTCTCGCCAGCTGCGGTACCCAGGATGACGTCGTCACCGTTGGTGCCGGTCGTTGCGAACTCCACGACGAAGGGCTCTTCGTTGTAGAGGTTCGCGACGTCCTCGTCGAATGCGATGGTGATCGGCTCACCGAAGCACAGCGGACGCTCGTCGACGAGCGGGGTGTACGCCGGAGCGGCCGCAAGGGTCGCTGCCAGGTTGGCCACGGTGGCGCAGTTCGCTCCACCCTGCGTGATGGTCACACGGGAGTTCAGCGCGCCGTCGAGGGTGCACGCTTCAACAGCGCCCTCCGGCCACACGACCACGACCGGAGCGATTTCCTCGGCCTGGCCGAGGCCGAAGTG
>CALBVR010000360.1 GCA_937969565.1 uncultured Acidimicrobiales bacterium
CTCCCGCCGGCCGCCGGCTGACACCCAACCAACTCACTCATACTTCGCCCGTTCGACATCCAGCTCGGCGAAGAGTTCCTCCACCGGTTTGGTCTCGCTGACCCAATCGACCATGGCCTGCCAGAACGGTCCCGCCGTCGGGCCCTCGACCCATGTCGCGAATCCAGCCGGCATCTGATTGTCGGCGTCGAATCGCCAGGTGCCGGCGGCCAACGCGGCCTGATGCGCCTCGTGCACCTGCACGCGAAGTGCGCCGTCTTCCGGGAACTGCCTCCATCGTTGCCCGTATGCTTCCGCGTCGAACCGCTGGTTGGAGGAGATGAACGCCTCCTCGCCATCGAGCTCGCGTCCGGCCCACAGCTCGCCCCACGACGGGCTCGCAATGTACGACATGAGCGCCCGCACTTCGGGACGATCCGAGGATGCGAAGGCCATCGATCCCGCACCGCTGACGGCCGGGATGTCTCCCGCCTGCATCGGCGGAAAGAAGAAGACGCCGATGTCTCGGCCGAGGACGCCGGGCGACCGGATCGGAGTGTTCGGCCCCGCGAAGTTCATTCCGGAGAACTGGAGGGTGGTGAACATGCACGCCGGTCCGGGTTGCCGTGTGAACGGGTGTGTGTCGAGGAGTTCGATGAGTGAAAGGGTGAACGGCTCGCGGAGCACCGATGTGGCCCCACCGCGAACAAAGCCCGGCGCGAGCAGAAGTTGCTCGGCGAGACGGGCGGACTCCACGATCTCCGGACTCGAGAACTCGATTTCGCCCGACACCCAGTCGTCGTAGACCTCGGTGCCCTGGCTGCGGATGACCATCGCCTCCAACAGGTCGGTTCCGGCCCAGCCGGTGGCGAAGCCCGACTCCCAGTTGTGGCACCAAGGCGTCTGACCGTTCTCGGCCATCGCCGCGGACAGGGCAACGAGTTCGTCGTATGTGGTCGGAAGCTCGTACCCGCCCGCTTCGAACGCAGGCTTCGCATAGAAGACCAGTCCTTTCGGTCCGATGTTCATCGGTACCAGCGAGAGTTTCGATGCTCCATCAACAGTTGTGGTGGCGAGTTCCGTGAGGTGCTCACCAAAGTCCGATCTGAATTGGTCTGCGTCGAGGAAGGTGGACAAGTCGAGCGCTCGCGATGCCGCCCAATCCGGAACGTATGGCGTGTACACAGCCGAGACGTCTGGCGGTGACAGCACCGTGCCGTCGCCGAGAGCGAGGGTCAGATCGACCCCCTCGGCCGGCACGAGCCGCACATTGATTCCGGTCAGTTCGGTGAACCGCTCCAGCTCGAGTTCGATACCGCGAGGGCCGCCGACCACGTTGCTGTTGGCAACGGTGACGGTCGTACCGGCCAGCGGCCCATCGCCGACGCCGGGGAGAATCGCAAGCAGCGAGTTGCGGTAGTTCTCGTCCCCGAAACGGAGTGGGAGATCGTCCGGGATCGACGTGCCGGTGGGGCATGACTCCTCGATTGCGTCCGCACATTCATCGTCGGTGAGTTCTCTCGACGTGGTTGCGGCAGCCAGGTCGACCAACTCGGCCGGGGACAGGACGTACACGCCGGTCAGTCCGTACGGGCCGGAGCGCACCGTTGTTGCGGGGTCGGGGCCGAGCTCGAAGTGCACGCCAAGCCGTTGGAGCGCCCAGTGCATGGAATCGACGGCCTCCTCTGTGGCGAACCCCAGCTCGGAGGTGGCCTTCACCGCTTCGACCGCATACAGCAACGACAGTTCCGGGTCGTCGAGAAATGCTGCTTCGGACGCACTGATGAACTCCTCGGCGGTTACGAGGCCGTCGCGATCATTGCGGGCTTGGCTGGCGTCGTCTCGCGCCCGTTCCGCGTCGACCTGTGCCGCCTCCGCCGCAGTTCGCTCCTCCTCGGCTGCGGCACGGGCGTCGTCGGCGGCCAGCCACTGCGAGATCCCGAACACCGCAAGCAGGGCCACGCCCACACCCACCAAGCTGGCGAATCGGAGCTGGCGTGATCGCTGGCGGGCTGCCGCCTCGGCAGCCATCACCCGTTGTTCGCGTTCGTGCGATTCGGCGAGCGAACGCTCACGCTCGTTTGCGCTGGCATCCAGGAAGGCGCGTTCCGGCGCGGCGAGAGGCAACGAGGTCACCTCGGCCCAACCGTGCAACTGTTCGAGTCGCCCACCGCGCAGCAGATAGTCGTCGGTGCGATCGGCGGCCACCCATTCGTCCAGCGCAGCGGCGAGTCGTCGTTGGTTGCGGACGTCGTGACGGGCGGTGTCGATCCAGTTGCGGAGCTGACCCCACTCGGCGAGCAGTGCCTCATGGCTGATCTCGACCGTGGGGCCCCGGGTGACAGGGTCGCGGTCGAAGCTCAGCAGGCGATGGCGGCCGAACGTGTCGAGCACACCTTCGAGGATCCGACGGTCGACGGGAAGGTGCTCCAATTCACTGCGGAGCACCCGACGTCGGGTGTCCTCCGTGCCCTCGCCAAGCGTCACCAACCGGAGAAGGACCTGGCGGGTGGCTTCGTTGGCCTCGTCGCCGAGTTGGGCGAGGAGTCCATCGGCGCGGGTCACAAGCGATCCGGAGACGCCGCCGATGGCCCGATAGGAATCGGCGGTGATGTGGCCGCCGCTGCGGGCGTCGAAGAGCTCGGTGAGGGTGTATTGCAACAACGGGAGGGCGCCGGTGCGATCGATCACATCGTGTACGAGCTCCGCGACCAGTTCGGGCTCGAAGCGGACGTTCGACGCAGCGACCGGACCGGTGATCGCCCGTTCGAGCTCGTGCACGCCCATCGGGGTGATCACCTCGGTGCTCTCGCGAAGCAGTTCGCCGAGCCCTCGGTGGCGGAGCGGCCGGTCGTAGAAGTCGGCCCGAAGCGTTGCCACGACGCGGACACGAGACTGGTCATCGGTGACGGCGTCGACCAGCATGTCGACGAATCGATCCGCGGTGTCTGCGTCCACCTGGGTGAACAGCTCCTCGAACTGGTCGACGAGGAGGACGAGCTGAGAACCATCGGCGGGCAGGATCCGGTCGATGGCATCCCGAAGCCCGTTCGGGGCCAGGAGCGTCTCGAGCATCGATGCGGGCGGGTCGACGGCGACGGAGAGCAGCGCGTCCTCCAAGGCTTCGAATGGATGTGGTGCCGGCGTCATCTCGATCGCGAACCAACGCTCCGACAACGGCGCGGCGCCGCCACGCAGTGCGGGGAGCAGACCGGCCCGGGCGACACTCGACTTTCCGCTGCCGCTCGGTCCTACGAGCGCAACGAACCGGCC